>JBLYYR010000142.1:0-5458 GCA_048550195.1 Arenicellales bacterium | reverse complement strand
TCAACTGGAGTCGGACAAAGTTTACAGGCTGTCAGTGCGTCTGCCTGAAAGATGATGTTATGCGCCGGGTCTTCTACGCGCTCGACAAAGTAAGGCTCGATGAGAAAGCCGCCATTGGCAAATACGGCATAGCCTCGCGCTACTTCAATGGGTAACAGGGAGGCGGTCCCGAGTGCAAGTGAAAGGTTTTCAGGCAGGTACTCTGCTTTAAAGCCAAACCTCTGCAAGTGTACGCGAGCCTTCTCAACGCCAATAGACCGCAACAGACGAATAGAGACCAGATTGAGAGAGCGTTTCAGCGCTTCTCTCATGCGGGTAAGGCCAAAAAATTTCTTACTATAGTTCTCTGGTCTCCAGGCACTGCCAAGAGAGCTGTCTCTGACGACAACGGGTGCCCCGCTAATCATACTGGCGGGAGAAAAACCATTATCAAGTGCTGCGGAATAGATAAAGGGTTTGATGTTTGATCCAGGCTGCCGTCTAGCCTGGGTGGCACGATTGAATTTACTGGCAAAGAAGTTGAATCCCCCTGACAGTGCCAGTATGGCGCCGTCATCTGGTCTGAGTGACACCAGGGCACCTTCGACGGCGGGCAACTGTGATAGCCGCCATTCAGCTTCTTTGTTTTGCCGTACATACACAATATCGCCAGCTGCAACGATATCCGATGCGGTCTTTGGCCTGATACCCAGGGTGTTGGCATCTTTGTACTTTCTTGCCCAGGAATAGTTTTCTTTTTCTATCTCAATGATCTTTTCCTGTTTTGTATAGGCACCAATAATCGTGTTTTTAGTACTAAGTACGATTGCCGGCACCAGTTCGCCGACGGAATGATATTCAGAAAGTTGTTGATTCAGGCTATCCTTATTGGAGTTGCTGTCGACAGTGGCATGGCCTATTGCACCACGAAAACCATGTCGTTCATCATAGGTAACCAGGCCGTTGAATAATGCCTGGTTAGCAGCACGCTGGAAATTTGAGTTGATGGTGGTGTAGACATTGTACCCAGCTGTATAGGTTATTTCTTCACCATAATTTTCGACCATGTAGTCGCGCACCATTTCCGCAATATAAGGTGCGTTAATGTCAGGTTTAGTGGCGTGTCTTGCTGCCGTAACAGGGGCAGCCAGAGCATGTTCATACTGTTGTTGTGTTATGTAATCGAGTTTTAACATTCGCCCGAGGACATAATCCCGGCGGCTTATTGCGCGTACGGGATTGCTGATGGGATTGTTGCTGGATGGTGCTTTGGGCAGACCAGCAAGCATGGCGAGTTGCGCCAGATCCAGTTCAGAAACAGGTTTGCCGTAGTAGACCTGGGCTGCTGCCCCAAATCCGTAGGAGCGGTGTCCGAGGAAAATTTTATTGACATATAACTCAAGGATCTGCTGTTTATTCAATTGCTTTTCCAGTTTGAATGCCAGTAATACTTCCTTGAATTTTCGCGTATAGGTCTTTTCGCGCGTCAGAAAATAGTTACGAGCCACCTGCATGGTGACGGTGCTGGCGCCCTGTCCATGCCCGCCAGTACGAAAATTGGCGAGTATCGCGCGTAGGATGCCCGTGAAATCAACGCCGCTATGCTGATAAAAATTGGCATCCTCTGAGGCGAGGATGGCATTCAGCAGGTATTGAGGGGTATCTTCTATGGTAATTGGCAGTCGACGCTTTTCGCCATACTCGGCAATAAGCTCGTTATTTGCTGAGTAGACACGCAACGGGACACTGAGTTGAATCTGCATGATGTCTTCAGTCGCAGGAAGCTGGGGGAGGAAATAGAGAACCAGGACGGCAAAGGCGAGGACGCCTGCAAGAAGGAGGGCAATGAAGCTGGACAACAGTCGGATAATTATTTTATTTGAGCTCATAGTAAGCCGATATTTTTGATGCATTAGTAGTTATAATTCTACGGGCGGTCAATTCTAAAGGTCTCAAAGGTGCAAAACCAGAAAAAAATTTGAGAAAGAATTTGGCAAAGAAGGCTTTATTGTTCTATAGTTGCATATAAATGTTAATCCAAAGTAGCACCTAAATATCATAACTAGCTGAAAAGAAAGGAAAACATTGGGCATTTTCTCAAAAAAATCGAATACGATTCTAGGGCTGGACATCAGTTCAACGGCTATTAAGGTAGTTGAACTGGAGAAAAGCGGTAATAATTATCGACTTCTTCACTACTCGATTGAGTCATTACCGCAAAATGCAGTCACAGAAAGCACAATCACTGATGTTGAGCAGGTAAGCAGCTCAATTACTCGCGCGGTCAAGCGTTCTGGTGCACGCTCCAGAAATGCCGCCACGGCGATCCCTGGTTCACATGTAATTTCAAAACGAATTTTCATGCCCCATGGTTTGCGTGAAGATGAGCTGGAAAACCAGATTACACTGGAAGCCGATCATTATATTCCCTACCCGCTTGATGAAGTGAATATGGATTTCGAAGTTCTGGGCGCTTCAGCTGAGAGTCCAAATGAAGATGAAATTTTACTTGTAGCCTGCCGCAAAGAAATTGTTGATGATTATGTGGCAGTTCTCGAAGATGCAGGACTGACGCCAGTGATACTCGATGTAGAATATTACGCTGTCGAAAATGCGTATGAGCAGATAGTTCAGGATTTACCCGGCGGCGGAATGGAAAAATTAACTGCGGTAATGGACTTTGGTGCGACTACGCTGCATGTAAACGTTATTCAAAATAATCGCTCCATCTATACCCGGAACCACAGCTTTGGCGGTAACCAGCTAACCGAAGAAATTCAGCGGCGCTATGGCCTGTCATTTGAAGAAGCTGTGCAAGCGAAGAAAGTCGGTGGTTTACCGGATAACTATCAACCGGAAATATTACGCCCCTTCATGGATGCTATGTGCCAGGAGGCGATGCGCGGTCTGCAATTCTTTTATTCATCTACCCAGCATGACAAAGTTGATAGCATCATGCTTGCGGGTGGTTGTGCACAGATTCAGGGAGTTGATGAACTATTGGCCAGTAAAGCAGAGTTGCCGGTGGATGTCGCTAATCCATTTTCCAGTATGTCTTTATCACCCAAGCTGAAGGCCCAGACACTGGCACTGGATGCTCCGTCACTTATGGTCGCGTGTGGCCTGGCTTTGAGGGGGAGTAAGTAGATGTCACAACTAAATCTGCTTCCATGGCGAGAGCTTCGTCGTAAGGAAATTGACACACAGGTTAGAAACCTGGCCATTGGCATTGCATTGTTGATGGCTATTATTGTTTATTGGGGCTATTTATATATGAATGGCCTGATTGAAGAGCAGAACCGGCGAAACTCTTATCTTGAGCAACAGATACAGAAGGTCGAAAAGGAATTGCAGGAAGTCAATAAAGTCAAAAAAAGGAAGTCTGAACTCATATCACGCATGGAAGTGATACAAAAACTACAATCTGACCGAACCAGGATGGTTAAGTTGTTTGATGGCCTGGCTAAGAACCTGCCTAAAGGAATGTACCTGACTCTGTTTGAGATCAAGGGCAATAATATTACATTGCAGGGATCTGCAGACTCAAATGGCACCATTTCAAAATTTATGCGATTAATTGAGGCAGCGGAAAATTTTACTACGCCTAATTTGAATGTAATTAATATCAAAAACGATAAAGGTCTACGAGTAAGTAACTTTACGCTTAAATTTAATTTCACTAAAGCCAAGAAGGAACCAGAGCCAGATGAAAAGCAGGCAGGTGCGAGTACTCAGGCAACGGCAGGAGGAGCTAAATAATGCGTGCAGCTGACTTTGCCTTCAGAATCGACGATATCAAAAATGCAGATCTAAATGATCCCTTAACCTGGCCCGTGTCACTGAAGATGTTGCTGATTCTGGTTGGTGCCGGGGCAATACTGTTTGCTGGTTACTGGTACATTATAAAAGATCAGATAGTAGTCCTTGAGACCCAGGAGCGAAAAGAGCAGCAGCTGAAAACAACATTCCTTGAGAAAAAGAAGCTAGCGATAAATCTTCCGGCATACCAGAAACAAATGGAAGAAATCAGGCAGCGTTTCGGGTTGCTGTTACAGCAGTTACCGGACAAGACTGAAGTGCCTGAATTATTGATTGATATAACCCAGGCAGGTCTTGGGCAGGGTCTAAAATTTAACCTTTTCGATCCGGGCAACAAGGGTACGAAAGATTTTTATGCTATTTTACCGATCAAGGTAAATGCAACCGGGACATATCATCAATACGGCGAGTTCATCAGCGACCTTTCTACGCTGTCAAGGATTGTCACGGTTGGAAATGTGGCAATAAGACCCAAAGGGGACGCCTTAAATATGGAAGCAGTTTTGAATACTTATCATTATCTTGATGAGGATAAAACTGAAATTACAAAGCAGAAAGGTCCGAAATCGAGGGCACGTAGATGATCAGAAAAATCGCATTTATTGTCCTGTCTTTATTTGTGTTGCTGGTAACAGCTTGTCAGCAGACTGAGAAAGAAAACCTTGTACAGTTTGTTGAAAATTCGAACAAGATGAAGGCAAAAGAGATTGAACCATTACCTAATATCAAGCCTGTAGAGCCCTATGCATATAGTGCCCAGGAATATAATGAACCCTTTAATATAGAAAACCTGAAGCCCAGGCGAGTGGTTTCAGCACGATCAGGTGTGGGACCTGATACGAATCGTCGACGAGAACCACTGGAAAATTACCCACTTGATTCTCTGGTTATGGTCGGGACCTTGTTCCGGGTGGATGAACAGCGGGTAATTTTACAGACACCTGAAGGTGCGGTTCAAACTGCAGTGGTAGGCAACTATCTTGGGCAGAATTATGGAAAAATTATTAGTATTGATGAAAATGAAATTGTAGTACAAGAGCAGGTATTAAACTCAGCCGGTACATGGGTTGGGCGTGATGCAAGTATAAAAGTTGACCAATAAGTTGATACTTCTTAATGAGAGTATGACAATGAAAAAGACATCGCATATGAAATATAAAAACCAGGCCGGCACTGCAGCAATTCTCGCAGGGCTACTATTTACATCAGGGATCGAAGCAGCTGAACTGTCAGCCTTACACTGGAAGTCCTCACTAGGCGAAGATGCTGTGATCGCTGTTGTTGATGAAAAGGTGAAGGTGACAACCTCTGAACTTGATGGCGGAAAACGACTACGCGTCAACTTCCCTTCCACAAGCATGGTTGCAGAGTTACAGCCACTGTCGGGAAAAGGACTGGTTAAGTCCGTCGATGTTATGAAAGACAACAAGTCTGTTCAGATCGACCTTGTTACCAGCATTCCTGCACATATTAGTGTTATCTCGGTACCCGGTGGTTACAGGATCAGTACTGAGCCTGCAGTCAGTACTGCACCAATCGCTAAATCCGGCCCCACTGTCATCCCGCTTGCAATGACCTCAGAGGTTTCTGTCGCGGCTACCGTTACAGCTGAGCCTACTAATGCAATGCCTGCAAGTGATGCGGCTAGAGCAAACAGCAT
>JBLYYR010000141.1:0-9029 GCA_048550195.1 Arenicellales bacterium | reverse complement strand
TACAGCTTTTAAAGCAGATCAGCCAAGACAGGGAAATATCATGGCAAACCCATCGTCATTAAATTTACGTCTACTGAGCCAGAACAGGCTCTGAGAATGAACAAAACTCTGCTGGTCGATGACAACAGAGAGGCTCCTAACAACTTTAGGCGCTAATAAATTAACGCTACTTCTGATAACGTGGCTAGTTGAAATTAAATTTTAAGTTCGCTGTGATGCTATCATACGTGTAGTCACGCACGACGCGATTGGAATCACGTTCTCCATTTTTATAAATCAAATCAAAACTAAGATTTTGCATAGGGGAATACACCAGGCCAACCCAGTACCTGTAAACGTCATCGACCCTTGACTCGAAAGGACCGTCTCCGATTAGTTCAGGGGCTTCCTGGAAATCTCTTTGCTCAAAAGTTAACCCACCTATCATTTTGGTCTTATTTGCGACCCTCCAATCAGCCTCAACACCGGCTCCAGTGACAACTGCATAATTCGCTATTTCATCGCCAAGGGTACTTAGTATGCGCCATATTGATGACTGTATCCTGGTCTTTTTTGATAGTGCCCAATAGTGAATAAAACGCCCCGTCATGCCATCAAAATCATTCACTGATACATTGTTCTGCTCTCGTTTTGTATAACCTAATCGAGCAGATATTCTCGACTTTCCTGTAAGAGTCCATCTGGCCACGGCATCCAGCGATGAGGTAGTAAAACCATCATCGATTAATCGTGCAACATTAACGCCTCTATCTTGAAAGCTTGCTTCTGTCACCCGTAATACGATACCGGTTGTATTATTCGCATGGCTTTTATAGAAGGCGCCCACCTTAATATTATACTCCTTCTTGTTATTCCGGGGACTGTCGCTAAAATCAACGTCTTTGAGATACCCCCCCATGCGGGCAAACCACCGCTCATTTATCTTTCGGTCAGCATCAAGAGCCAGGTGGTTAGTTGTTTTAATATCACGACTGGGAATTAAACTATTTCCAAAGCTTTTTAATGTTCGGTTGTAATTATAACTAGCCTTGCCGTCCCATAGATTTCCAAGCACCCAGAGCCATCGTGCTTTTACATGCCCACCTGTATAGTCCAGCGTATCGAATCTCTTGAACTTATTGCTGTTTATTTCAGCATCAATATCAAGTTTCTGACGCTGGCGTTGCCAGTCTAAGACTGCGCCAAACGCGGCTCTGTAATAGTCTTCAGATAAATCTGTGGCACCCAATGCCTCCGCCGAATCATCAGAAAGACGAAAAAGGTTACTATCGGAAGTGGCACCTAGTGAGACATAGGGCTTCAGGTCTAGTGGACTGGCGTGTCCAGACAAAACAACAAAGAATTGCAGTATTGTAAAAGCACATATTAGTGAAACCTTGTTGCTTCTAATCACGTTAGTTTGCATGTGCATTAAATATACTCAATTACTTTCCAGTATTAAGAAAATAGTGTCCTGATAAATTTCTAACACAGAAATTTGCTGGGTGGTGGTTTTCCCAGATACCAGTGCGTTCTCACATTGGAGATTCAAACAGCTTTGTTAAGCTCAGATTTATTATTAAATATCTGCAGACGATCCAGCTCAGAAATAATATGATCAACACATTCGTCAATGCTCTGCTTATCAGTATCCACGGTGATATCCGCTTGCTCAGGTTCTTCGTAAGGCGATGAAATTCCGGTAAACTCTTTGATCTCACCACTCCGTGCAAGTTTATACATGCCTTTTACATCACGTTCCTCACAGGCATTTAAAGAACAACGAGCGTACACTTCAATAAAATCACCTTCTTCTACGAGATTTCGGACTCGTCTGCGGTCATGGCGGAATGGAGAGATAAATGCAGTGATGGCAATAACACCGGCATCGATAAACAGCTTGGACATCTCTCCTATTCGGCGTATGTTTTCTTCACGACCATCAGCGGAAAAACTAAGATCTCCACAGAGACCGTGCCTCACATTATCACCATCGAGTACAATAGTAGCGACACCAGCAGCATATAGTTTTTGTTCGAGGGCGTTGGCCAGGGTCGATTTCCCGGCTCCGGATAAACCGGTAAACCAGATGATGCAACTTTCGTGACCATGCAGCTTGTTACGGTCCTGCCGCGTGATGGCTGTCTGATGCCATACGACATTATCACTTTTCATTTATTCTTCCTCTGTATCCTGAATACGTTTAATTGTTGTAAAAATACATCACTTTTTTACAGCGCTAAAGCTCATGCATTATAGTTTGTCCTGCTGGCTTTACAAACACAATATTTTTATAGTTTCACTCATTTATACAATGCGTTATATATACTAACAAATATGAAATATCCTATATCTTACAATAATCTATACATAATTTATAATGCTATACATTATCTTTGATGTTGTCTATAATCCATATTGTTGCTTAAACTATACACAGTTAATGTAGTAGAATTGTAAACAAGGTCAATTCAATCTCGAGGAGTTCTATCATGAAGAGAAAACAATCCACCAACCAGGAGCCATCTGCATCTCAGAAACTGGATAACCAAACTGCTCGCAGGCGATTACTAAAAACCATCGCTGGCGGAGGTGCCATTTCATCAGTGGCTGCTTTGCTTCCCACTTCCTGGGTTAAGCCCGTCATCAACAGCGTAACGTTGCCTGCACACGCCCAGACAAGCCCGATTACGCCTCCAACAACCTACGCATTAGTAGTTTTAAGCGGACCGGCTATACGGCGAACTGGAACTCCTGCGACGAATATAAACTGTGGGGCAGGACCTGAGTTTGACCCTGTCACCGTGGGTGTTGTACCCGCCGATGGCACCAAAGATGGCCTGACTATTACTATGACCAGAACCTGGGGAACAGGTCCCGGTACAGGTAAAAACTCAACTACTGCTGCCCCTGTAACGATTGTTGGAAGCCAGGTAACAATTGCTCCAGAAGGGGCAACTCCAGGCATAGATGCCTGTAATGCGGGTTTTACAAATTCAGGCGACAGCATCACACTGGGATTCACAATATCGGATAGCTCAGCAACTCCAACTTCAGCGGGTCCTTTTACTGCTGATTAAAAATTGGCCTGCAGCAAGTTAGAAGTAAAGATTTTTCTGAGATTTATATATCTGCATATGGAATACTAATTTTAGCAACCCCTCATCAACACTCCATCGACCGTGGCCGGTGGAGTGTTAAATATTTTTTTCGTACTGTTTACTGAATTTTTCAATAAAAAGTGGCAGAGCCTCCATCTCCAGATGATTGATCCCGGCGGCAGCCTTGCGCCCCCCACCCTCTGGAAACTGCCTGCATAATTCATCGGCACCGGCCTTGTTCTGCAGCGGTGCTCGCACACTTATCTGGTAGCCTCCCCGCTTATTGTAGGTTAAAACTGCATGCGCCCTGGAAGGCGTCCGGTTTGCCAGCTCATTGCCGTAGACACCAGTCACCCGCCGCGCCCACATTTCATCATCCAGAATGTAGACAGCCACTTCATCTGTCTGGTACTCGGGTATCGTAGACCTGGCTTTTTCAATATCTTCCAGAAAACCATTTTCCAGCTGGCAAAAAGCGGAAGATTTGTCGACGATGAAATCGAATGGGCTGGTATAAGCCTGCAATGACCTGAACAGGTCATCGGGTTTGAAATGCAGATCTTCGATGGACTGACCATAACCGTTGTAATTAATGTAGGTGCCCAGCTTCTTCAGGTCGTCCATCTGCTCTTTGCTGAGGTTAAGTGATAATGCTGCATTCTCTGCGCTCTGAAAGAGATTGTCACCGAATGCCCCGGTGATAGCCCATTCCCGGTATTGCCCTTCCAGGTATTCGTCTATAATTAAACTCGTGCAGATATTTGTTTCGGTATTGATGAGAGCGGTTAAATTTTCATGATCAGGGATTTCTCCGGCAAAGTGGTGGTCTGCGTAGAAGACTTCTGCCCCCGCATCAAGCAGTCGCAACAGCCCCTCTCTATTCTTGTCCAACGAGATATCCAGTGCCGTTACCCGGTCACCCGTAGTGGCCTGCACTTTGTCTAACAGGTTTATGTCTCTCTTGATACCGGTAACCAGATGACTTGATCGCGGTGTATGCAACTGCAGTTGAAGTAATGCACAAATCCCATCTGCATCACCATTAAATACATCAATATTAGACATTAAGAACTTCCCGTTATGATTGAAAAATACACGCTAGCCCGCGCAAATGGATAGCGAATATATGCCATTGAATTAATTATGGGAAGCTCGTAGTGCTGATTTTTTGCTGCCTTAACAAAAATCTGTATCTCAACCCTCAGGGGTGACTGGCACATCCTGAATTATCGGCATTTGTTTCTTATTCAATTATATCCGTTGCGATCACCTAATTAAGTAGATTCATAAATTCTGCTGAAAATAATGTGTTAAGAAAAAAGTGTCAATATTGATGCTGGTGAGGAACACAGAACATCATTAATTTTGTGGTAATAGTTTTTTTAAATACCCTAATATTCAATAAGTTAATGTGATATATTAATCTTAATTCTCATATATTATGCAGGTAAACTATGGCTCGAAGACATCTCCTGATACAGCTGGAGCCCACAAATATGGATTTCTCACTGTGCAGGTCAGAACGTAAATGTATGTTTTTGATGACAATATAATGCATTCAAATGATTTCAATTAGTGTCATCACGGGTGTTTTTATAGATGCCTCTTAACAAAATGCTAACTCTCAATTGAGCAAAGAAAGATCCACGATAATAATGACTAAACTTTTGAAAGCCCTGCTAATATCATTCATCTTCTCGATGAGCAGTGCGGCTGCGGATGAAATCCATCGTGATGACTGGTATCTGAGTCAGCCGGATTACAAAGCCACCATCCAGCTTTCAGGACATCGAATTGAACAAAATGCCCAGGCATATATTCAAGAGCACCGGCTGACTGAAAATGCTGGATATTTTCAATCTGTTTTCAATGGCAAGCCCTGGTATTCGGTTACTTATGGATTGTATGACAATCTCGATGAAGCACGAAAAGAATTAAATGCACTTCCAGATAACCTGCTGGCAAGTTCTCCCTGGCCACAATCATTTACTGATATCCAGGCGCGTATATCCACTATTGAGGATCAATCCTCGAGCAAAAGCACGGTAGCCTCGAGTCCCACGGATACGCAGCAACCCGCTGCAGTAAAACCGAACAGTCAGAATACCCCCCCTGCGCCCTCAATTTTAACCCCGGAAAATTCAGTTCAGCAAAATATTACAGCTGAGGAAACCCGTACCACTCAATTTGTTAATCGTGATGACTGGTACCTGGATCAGCCTGAAAACTACGCCACAATTCAACTGTCGGGATTTCGCTCTGAGGTAGAAGCAAGGGCATTTGTACAGAAACACAAGTTGCCTGAAAACTCCGGGTATTTTCAATCTGCTTTCAAGGGTGGGCCATGGTTTTCGGTCACCTACGGTTTGTATAAAAATATCGACGAGGCTCAAAATGATTTAGCCAAAGTGCAAGATATCTTGCCCACTAATACCCCCCTGCCACGATTATTTTCTGATATCCAGATGAGCATCGTCTCCGCCGGGAAAGATACCCTGCCTGCTACTGAGAAAAAGACCCATTTAGTGCGGGCACAGGAATCTGCAATAGAGAAGACAAAGAAAAACCAGCAAAAGACTCCTGTCGTCGACTTAACAAGGACAAAGAAACCAGTAGATCAAAAGCAAACACAACAGAGTACCAACTCAAGCAATGCAAAGAATAAAAATCTAACATTAAATTTTCAGGATGCTGACATCCGCGCAGTAATAAGTACGGTTTCAAAAATAACAGGAAAAAATTTCATCATAGACCCTCGTGTCAAAGGCAAAGTGACCCTCATTTCTGCCAAAAACCTGGATCCAGATACCATTTATAAGGTTTTCCTTTCTGTACTCGATGTTCATAATATTGTTGCTATCGATAGCAATGGCTTGACAAAACTCATCCCAAAGTCGATAGCCAAACAAGCGCCTTCTCCTACACAATTCGGCAAATTCAGTTTATCTGGCGACGAACAAATTACCGAGATATATAAACTTAAGCATGGCTCTGTTCGAGACATTGTGCCTATCTTGAAACCACTGTTGCCTCCAACTAGTCACTTTGCAGCGCACGGGCCGTCAAACACGATCATCCTGACTGATACCGCTGCGAATATTCAACGGATTCTGTCAATAACTGAGAAACTCGACCTGGAAGAATCTGTTGGCGATACGCGTGTTATCTATCTCCGCCACGCTCAGGCCAAGGATGTTGCTGGTTTACTTACTGATATCATAACTTCTTACCAGAAATCAGGTGATCCAAAAGGAAAATCGAACATTTCTATCCAGGCACATGAAGCGACCAATGCTTTGGTTATCCATGCTGAAGAGAGTGAAATGCGGGTAATTCGGAAAATCATCAATCAGGTTGATATACGACGTGCACAGGTTTATGTAGAGGCTATTATTGCCGAAATTACTGAAGATCGCCTTGGACAACTTGGAATATCATGGGATGGTACAAATGTAAATTCCAATGGACAGATTAGTGGGGCAACAGAATATGATATCGGGCAAGGCGGTTTACGGCTCGGTTTTCTCTCTGGTTTTCTGACAAGCCTGACAGGAGACCGCGTACCTGAATTCCAGATGATACTTCATGCACTGAGAAGTGATACCGAATCCAATGTCCTGTCTACGCCAAACTTGCTGACGATTGATAATGAAGAAGCGGAGATTCGCGTCGCACAGGAAGTTCCTTTTATTACAGGGCAATTTACAACCAATGTCACCCAGAATCAACCTGCCCCACCCGCTGGCCAGACAGGTGCTATCGTCAACCCTTTTCAGACTATTGAACGTAAAGATGTCGGGCTTATTCTTAAAATAAAGCCACAGATCAATGAGGGCAGTACAGTAAGACTGGAGATCTCGGAAGAGCTTTCTAACATAAGCCCAACACGCGTAGCTGGCGCCTCGGATCTGATCACAAATAAACGTATCGTTAAATCTACTGTCATTGTTGATAATGGACAAACAATCGTACTTGGTGGATTAATATTAGATGATTTGTCTAATACCGTAGATGGCGTGCTTGGACTATCTAACGTTCCATTTATCGGAGGTCTTTTCCGCACTAAGGAAAAAAAATTACGCAAGATCAATCTTGTACTATTTATAAAGCCAACTATCGTACGGTCTCATAGCGATCTTGTGGGCTTTACAGAGCGCAAGTACGGTGCAATGCGAGACCTGCAAATTGAGTCCAATTCCCGTTCCGAATATCTTATCAGAGATTTGAAGCCTACTATCATGCCACCTCTTGATGGCACAGAAGAAACACCCAACCTTAAAGCACCAAAGGAAAAGAAAAAATGGTGGAAATCAGGTTCTGAAGAAGATTATGAATGTGATGATATTGGTGAGATAAACAATCTCTGCGATTAACAATATTGCAAACATTTGACCTTTCATAATAATCAATGCCCGTTAGCCATCTCACGATTATTCTGAAAAAAAATACCAGCTTGCTGATTATTTATACCATTGTCTTTGCATTACTTACGTATTCCATATTTGATATTTACCAGCGTATAAGGAAATTTAACAATATCGAATCTAGAGTAGATATGGCAAAACAGCCTGAATTGAATGCTGATAGAGATGCATTAGTCGCAAAAGATACAAAACAGATATCATCATTCTTTTTGTTTGGTAGAAAGAATAGCAATACTCCCGCTATTCCCGTTGCTGAGGCACCGGCAACAAGGTTAAAACTAACATTACATGGTGTAATAGCGGGCAATGATCCGGTTACTTCTGCTGCCATCATTAGTATCGATGGAAAAAAGTCCTTGTTATTTTCAACAGGCGATCACCTGCCGATGGGCAATGCAGTTATTAATGAGATATACCCTGAAAAAATACTATTGATGAGAAATGGAAAACTCGAAAGTCTGAACATTGATCGGCCTGAGCTAGAGAGCAAAATAGAGGATAAGATAATAAAGAAAGCATTTAATAATGATGACAGACTACTAATGCTTCCCATGCCGGAGGAAGATACAGAAAAGTCAGCAGCTACTGATGATTCTCACTAAATTGTGTAAGTGAAATTATCAACGCAGTTATCTACTAAATACAAGGGACAACGCATATTCCGCTTATTTATGGCATGGCTGCCTACCAGCCCTGTTACTACCACAAATACAAACCATAGCCTGGCACAATATGTTGACGCAGGATCGACCACAGAACCTGCTTCTGGACGAAGTACAGGGGCGATAATTAGAGGTTGAGAACTCCCGCTTAATATCAGAATCGATGAAGGAGGGCAGCATTTAGCGAGTAATGTCCTGGCATTTCTAAGATCAGGTTGGTAAAAGCTACGCGGTACCTGCTCACTAACAGTGAAAGCCCTCAAATTGCAGCCATATGATTACAATGAATCCAGTCATTTATAAGGGAAGTATCCTGAAATGTTTAGTTACTCATGGATTTATAGTGAACTTATAAAAGTTATCGGTACTGGGGTTTTTTCCAGGACCGACAACCCGCTGAGGTTTTCCACTATGCCTTCCTACAGAACTGTCTTCTACGCTTATCTTGGCGTTAAAAATTCCAGCCGTAAGTGGTGTTCCGCTAATAACTCCATTTGAGGAACCCAGCGTCAAGCCATCCGGTAAAGAACCTGATTCAACTTTCCAGGTAAATGGCGGCTGTCCACCCCATGTATCAATCTCAAGACTGTAACTTTGACCAACCTTGCCATTTGGTGCCTTATGAGTCCTCACTCCCAACCCTCTTTTCCCGGCTAACTTCAAGGCTAACTTATCTTTAACCGCTGAGAAGGTGGGGTTATTGTGCTGACTTACTTCTTCAAACGGATCTCCCAGCAGGTCATATAGTTCTTTCTCTCCATAAGCATTTTCGACATACTTCCACTGATCCGTTCGAATAGCTGACCAGGCACCGTAAGCACCTTCATGGGGTCCCCAATGCTGAAAGTATAGTTCATTTCTCC
>JBLYYR010000140.1:0-4521 GCA_048550195.1 Arenicellales bacterium | reverse complement strand
GAGTAACCAGTCCTGCCAACACGACTTCCGTGTCGCCACTGGTAGTAAATTCCCATTGGGCCGCCAACTGTGCACGCAACTGCTTGTAGTTATACACTTCCCCGTTATAGGCCAGTACATAACGACGGGACTTGTCTGTCAGGGGTTGATGGCTGCCCGCCAAATCAATAATTGACAAGCGACGGTGCCCAACAACCACTGAAGGCTGAAGGAGAATACCCTCATCGTCAGGACCGCGATGCCTGATAGCCTGCAATGCCAGCTGCGCTTTCTGCTTAAGGTCGAATGCCTCGAGCCCCGGATTAAAAAGAAAAATCAGGCCACACATATTTTCAGCCGATCAACCTTCAAGGCATGACGATTTGGCTTCCGCGAACAGTGGCCCGTCTTACACCGGAAAACATACCTGGAGCAAATAAACTTTCTAGCGTAAGCAGGCACTTATATCCCTGGCTGTTAAAGTCTGAACATATGGATCTTGCATTCGAATGACACTGCTTTTCTGCTTGTTCCTGCAATACAACCAGCTTCCATGCCAGATCTACCAAAGAAACACACCTGCTTGAACGGTAAAACAACCGGTCGTAGCTACCTGCAGCACAAGTCGTGGCGGGATAAAAACACAAAACCGGATGAAATAAAAGCTGACCCGCACGGTGCCAAAGCCTGTCTTTACCCGGGCAAACCGGTAAACCAAGCCTCCCCAGCTCTGCCGGGGAGGCATCGATTCAACTGAGGCACAAGTACTTGGCCGGGCGTATTCAAGCTACCTGGAGTCATACTGGCGCAGTTAAAGTTATGCGGCAGAATGACGAAATAATTCAGGAGCACAAATTAATAGACGCATGACGCAAAGATAAAGGGTTACCGGGTCTTTCAACGAAGACAGATAAACTCATAAACAATTGACATTACAGTGATTTGTTGTACATTAGCGGCATTTTCATGAGCAAGATCACATACTGAAACTCTCTAGAAGATTGAGGTTGGTCACAGTTATAAATTAACGATGCGCCAAAATCACATAATCCATGGTCACGACTAACCCCACAGCACACCTCAGCGGCCTTGCCCGCAGACTCGTTATGGATGGCCTGCTTGATGAAGCAGAAGCCACCAAGGCACATGAAACTGCCCTGAAGAAACGCACCCATTTCGTCAGTTATCTGGTAGAGAATAAAGTCGTTAACAGCCGCGACATTGCCTGGTCCGGCGCCCAGGAATTTGGTGTTCCTCTTTTCGACCTGAAGTCCATGGATATGGACGTCGCACCGCTCAAGATGGTCAGTGAAAAACTGATCCAGCAGCATAATGCCCTGCCCCTCATCAAGCGCGGCAACCGGCTCTACATTGCCGTATCCGACCCAACCAATCTCGGCGCCATTGATGAATTCAAGTTTCATACCGGCATAAACACCGAGGCAGTACTGGTTGAAGAGGCACACCTGCGGAAAGCGATCGACACCGCCCTGGAAGCACTCGACACCACCATGACCGCACTCATGGATGCAGACCTCGACAACCTCGATGTCAGCTCGGGTGAAGACTCCAGCAAGGATAGCGAAGTCAGCGAATCGGATATCGATGACACGCCAGTAGTGCGTTTCGTCAACAAGGTCTTACTCGACGCCATCAATACCGGCGCATCCGATATTCACCTGGAACCCTATGAGAAAGAATTCCGGGTTCGTTTCCGGTCTGATGGCGTGCTCCACGAGATTACTTCCCCGCCCCGCTCTCTGGCCCTGCGCATCATAGCCCGACTGAAGGTCATGAGCCGCATGAACATTGCCGAGCGGCGCGTACCCCAGGACGGGCGCATCAAGATGAACCTGTCGCGCAACCGTTCAATAGATTTTCGCGTCAACACCCTGCCGACCCTGTATGGCGAGAAGGTGGTATTGCGTATCCTCGATGGCAGTGCTGCTCAAATGGGTGTCGATGCCCTTGGCTTCGAGGAAGAACAGAAGAGAACCTTTACCAGTGCCATCAACAAGCCCTATGGCATGGTACTGGTTACAGGCCCGACGGGTAGTGGTAAAACCGTATCGTTGTATACCGGGCTCAACATGCTGAATACACCGGACCGCAATATCTCCACCTGTGAGGACCCGGTAGAAATCAATGTGATGGGCATCAACCAGGTCAATGTAAACCCGGTTGCCGGCCTTGACTTCTCAACCGCGCTACGTGCCTTCCTGCGCCAGGACCCTGATATCATCATGGTGGGTGAGATTCGTGATCTGGAAACAGCAGAAATTGCTGTGAAAGCCGCGCAAACGGGTCACCTGGTATTATCCACCCTGCATACCAATGACGCACCGCAAACACTGACACGACTGGCAAACATGGGCGTCCCTCCCTACAATATTGCCTCTGCGGTTCACCTGATCATGGCACAGCGGCTTGCGCGTCGATTGTGCAACAAATGCAAGAAAGAGCTCGACATACCGAAAGAAGCACTCCTGAAATCCGGATTCAAGGAGAAGCAGCTGGAAGGTCTCAAGATTTATGGTGCAGTGGGTTGTGACCAGTGCACCAGTGGTTATAAAGGGCGTGTTGGTATTTACCAGGTCATGCCGGTCTCAGAGGAAATGGGACGTATCATTATGGAGGGTGGAAATTCCATGCAACTTGAACGACAGGCCAAGGTCGAGGGTGTTGCAGACCTCAGGGAATCCGGTCTGAAAAAAGTTGCTGACGGGGTTACCAGTCTTGAAGAAATTGATCGCGTGACAAAGGAATAGAAAATGGTGGAGAAAGCACTCAAGCAACCGGACCTGTTTCTCTGGACCGGAACTGATAAACGCGGTGTCAAGATCAAGGGTCAGACACGAGGCAACAACCCGTCTCTTATCAAGGCCGAACTGCGCAAGCAGGGCATCAAGCCAATCACCGTAAGAAAACAGAGCGCCCTTTTTAAAAAATCCGCCAAGAAAAAGATTGTCCCCAAAGACCTTGCCGTGTTTTTCCGGCAACTCGCCACCATGATGTCCGCCGGCGTCCCGCTGGTCCAGGCCTTTGATATCATCGGGCGCGGGCATGAAAATGCCGGTATGCGTGAACTGATTATGAAAATCAAGGGCGAGGTCGAATCCGGTACCAGCCTCTCGGACACCCTGGCCAAGCACCCCCTCCATTTTGATGACCTTGTAATCAGCCTCGTCGGCGCCGGCGAGCAGGCCGGTGTTCTGGAAACCCTGCTGGACAAGATTGCGACCTACAAGGAAAAAACAGAGTACCTGAAATCAAAGATCAAGAAAGCGCTGTTCTACCCGACAGCCGTCATCATCGTTGCCATCATTGTCACTGCCATCCTGTTGATTTTCGTGGTACCCCAGTTTGAAGAGCTGTTCAGCAGCTTTGGTGCTGACCTGCCTGCATTCACCCGGGTGGTCGTCAACCTCTCCGAATTTATGCAGAGCTACTGGTGGGTAGTATTTGGCATCCTCACCGCAGTTGGCGTCGGTTTCATGCAAGGCAAGAAACGCTCACGGAAATTCGGGCGCGTACTGGACCGCATGGTCCTCAAACTGCCCATCATTGGACCCATCATGCACAAGGCTGCAGTGGCGCGCTATGCTCGCACCCTCGCCACCATGTTTGCTGCCGGTGTTCCCCTGGTTGAAGCACTGCAATCAGTCGCCGGAGCAACCGGTAACGTGGTGTATTCTGATGCCGTTTTAATGATGAGCGACAGTGTGGCAACCGGTCAGCAGCTGACGTTCGCCATGAATCAAACCGGCCTGTTTCCCAACATGGTTGAACAAATGGTCGCCATTGGCGAGGAATCGGGCTCTCTCGACTCCATGCTGAGCAAGGTTGCCGACTTTTACGAACAGGAAGTGGATGATGCCGTTGATGCGCTCAGCAGTTTGCTGGAACCGCTGATTATGTCCATTCTGGGTATACTTATCGGTGGACTGGTTGTTGCCATGTACCTGCCAATCTTCAAGATGGGTGCAGCTATCTGATTTTCCGGTCCATCCCGGCGTGCAATCCTGCGGTAACCAATTACTTTAATGGAAATTTTTCAGCTGCTTGAAAGCTCACCCCCGTTTCTTGTCATTGTCACGGGTGTGTTAGGTCTGGTCGTAGGAAGTTTCCTTAATGTCGTCATACATCGCCTCCCTGTCATGATGAACAGGGCCTGGACGAGCGAATGCAGGGAACACCTGGGTGAAGTACTTCCCGAAACCGGTGAACAGACACGCTTTAACCTGCTGACACCCGCCTCCCGTTGCCCGCATTGTAATCATCGCATCAGTGCACTGGAGAATATCCCGGTAATCAGCTACCTGTTCCTGAAAGGTTGCTGTGCCAAGTGCGGCTCGGCCATCTCACCGCGCTACCCGCTCGTTGAGTTGACAACAGCACTGTTGTCCATCATCACCGCGCTGCATTTCGGTTATAGTCTGCAGATGCTCATGGCCCTTGGGTTTACCTGGGCACTGGTGCCATTATTCCTGATCGATTTCGACCATCAATTCCTGCCTGACTCAATCACTTTACCGCTTTTAT
>JBLYYR010000139.1:0-4050 GCA_048550195.1 Arenicellales bacterium | reverse complement strand
GCCCGATATCTTCATCTTCCAAATCAATCGATCTCATATCGACCTCCCGGTAAAAAAGAGGCGTTGTTGCTTTAGAATGAACATGCCTCGTTCAGACTTAACCGTGCTGTAAAGAAACATGTTCCGATACTTACAAGGTAAGGTCTCTGTGGATAGAGGTCTACTTTGATGCGGTATACCCTATTTACAGTGGGTGTAAACCGGACTGACTTTTAACTTCATGCTCAATGCCTCATTTGACCACCGCTAGACCAGGACTTTATCTGCCTGTATCCTGCAACTTAGCGCCGTGTTTGGTCTCTCAGGAGAAAAAAATAACGAAATTACGTTTACTTAATTGAATTGACATGTTAGTGTAAAAGTTCCAATTCGTGATATGGTCTTTCGATTCTCTGATAATTGAATCCCATTTATTACTCACCTTTTGTGCTTGCACTACCTATCAGTTTTTTGTGCCTTTCAGCTATATCGCCTAAGCCAATCGGCAGAAATTAAAGCAATACTTACTCAAACTGGACTAAGAATTAGGGCGCCATGCTGTGTTGTGTGGTCACGTCCGCCTATCTAAGTATAGTCCAGTATTTATTCTGGAGGGCTCAAGCCTTGAAGATGACTATCAATACCGACCTCGCTAGAGAACCAGTCAGGACAGCTCTGCTGCTCGCTGCTGGTACCGGGAGTCGGCTCGCACCTTTAACTGATATGACACCAAAATGTCTTGTTCCGGTTAATGAAATTCCAATATTAGAGAGACTTATCAGCTCTCTTAAAGACCACAATTTCAACCGACTTGTAGTAGTTATCGGACATCAGGCCGACTGTATCCGTGATTATCTTGGAACAAGAAGAGGAGGCATGGATATTACCTACATTACCAGCCCTCTGTACAAAACAACAAACAACATCTACTCATTATGGCTGGCAAGAGATGTCATTGATGAGCCCTTTCTGTTGATTGAGAGCGATCTTGTTTTCGATACAGATATGCTCACTGATATGCTCTACCCTGACCGGGTCGCGGTTGCAAAAATTGAGTCCTGGATGAATGGCACTACCGTCTCTCTTAATAATAAAATGGAGGTTGACGCGTTTCATTGCGGGGCCCAAACAGTTGACGGGCAGCAATACAAAACAGTCAATATTTACAGTCTGTCCGCCGCAACCTGGAAACTAGTCATAGAACGGATGGACCACCACATCTCAAACAATATGGTAAATGGCTATTACGAGACTGTTTTTGCCGACATGGTAAAAGAGGACTGTCTGTTTTTTACACCTGTCTTCTTTGACGCGAACAGCTGGTATGAAATTGATACGATAACTGATCTACGAGCAGCAGAACTGGTGTGCGACAGCAATGACCAGCCACCTTCCTATACAATTGGCTCGCTCCTTGATTCTTCAAAAAACGTTAATTACTTACCGGCAACCAGGGCACCTGAGGCAATGGCGCAGACTTCGAAATTGCTCCAGTAAATGGATATGACAAAACTACACTCGACGCCTCAGGAGCGTTACGAATATATATCCACTCAACACGGTGGTTACTGGCGGCATGGTTTCACAGATCATAACTACCTTTATAACCTCTATTTTCCACCTGAGGAGTTTTTCACCCACATCATTGAGCATGTCCATCAACTGGTGTTAAATTATCCGATTGCTCAGAATGATCTTGCAGGCCTTGTGGGTGAGTTGATAGGCCAGCCGCCTGAGCGAATAGTAGTTGGTAATGGAGCAGCAGAACTTATCAAAATTATCGCCGGGCTTAAGCGTAAACTGATTGTGCCGGTTCCGTCGTTCAATGAGTACGTCAATGCAGCACCTGCAGGCAGTGTAAGCCAGTTTTCTCTTGATCCACCTTCTTTCCAACTAGATGTGGAAAAGTTCGCCAAAGAGGCTTTACGCCAGCAGGCGCGACTGGCAATAGTGGTCACGCCAAACAATCCGACATCACTACTGGTCCCGAAGGATCAGCTTATCTACCTGGCTGAAGAACTGGCCGCTCACGACTGTATGCTCATCGTTGACGAATCGTTTATTGATTTTGCCAGAAACGGCGACCAAGAAACCCTTGCCAATGAAATTGAGAAGTATTCTAACCTAGCGATCATTAAGAGCATGAGTAAGGCATATGGTATTTGCGGTATTCGAATCGGATACATGCTCACCTCAAATGTTGATTTCTTAGATCAAGTCCGCCAAGGGCTGCATATCTGGAACATAAATGGTTTTGCAGAAGAATTTCTGCGACTTGCACCTCGATACAGAGATAAATTCAAGCAAAGCTGTATCAAGGTAATGGATGATCGGGATCGGTTTTATCAGGAGTTGAAAACAATTCCTGGAATGATCGTCTACCCGCCGGCTGCCAATTATATATTCTGCAGATTGCCTTCTCACAGTTTGTCTGCGCCAGAAGTTATTGAAAGATTATTTGTCGATCACAATATCTACTTAAAGCATTGTGAAGGTAAGACAATGCCGGAGTCTGACCGTTATGTGCGCATAGCCTGCCGCACCCAACCTGAGAATCTGCGTTTGGTTGAAGCATTGAGCAGTATTCTTGCATCGGAGTAATTCTTCATGAAAGCATCATCGCTAAATTGGCCTAATAATCATGTCGGTCCAATGGGTTCCTCGCAGAAGGCGATCCTATCATATGCCGGAGATTTACCAAACATCTGTTCCCTCGTCGGTCTTCTTTGCTCAGTGTTGGCCATATATTGCGCTATAATCGGCCAATTCCATGGTGCAATGATCGGTATGATCTGGGCTGTTTTTTTTGACTGGAGCGACGGCCTACTTGCACGACGTATGAAAGGACGAACGAAAGATCAAGGACTCTATGGAGCCCAACTTGATTCTCTGATTGATATAATAAGTTTTGGCATCTGTCCGGCCATCGTTCTTTTGAGTTACGGCAATTTCAGCCCCTGGTTCATTCCCGGCGCTTTTATCATAGTTGCGACAGGGGTAATTCGATTAAGTTATTTTAATGTTTTCGGGCTGGTGGATAAATCCACCTATATGGGTTTTCCCCTGGATAATAACGTGATTATTCTGGTCTTTACTTTTCTCTTCAGCGGCTTGTTCAGTCACTCAGCATTTTCTATCCTTATTTATTTTATACTGATGTTAGCTGCAGTGTTGAATGTGGCTCCCATAAAGACACCCAAATTTGCAGGTCGCTGGTATTACGCACTCATTGCCTATACGGTGACAACCTCTGTCATATTTGTGTGGCAGTGGTCTCTCACCTAAATAAGGGTGATAGCAAGTTTTTAAAAATAAACTGATCTACTATCAGGAGCGAAAAAAATGGGTAAAGAAAAAAGAAGCAATAAAGAAAGTAAAAAGAAACCGGCTATGACAGCAAAAGAAAAAAAGGCAGCCAAAAGGAGCAAGAATTCCGTCAAAAGTGTTCTAAGCAGTGAGTAGTATTGGACAAAGGAAGTGTAAATTAAACGTTGGGTTTGAAATAGCGTTGTAAAAGGTCCGCGTCGAAGCTTGTGTTTCTTCATGAGGAGCCCGGGCCCATCTCATCCCAATGAAACAATACATGCAAGAACTTGAAATTTAATGAGTTTTCGAGCTTGAATTAATATTGAGGGAAAGTTGTGTATGACATTGAGTTAGATGATTCAGTTTTAAAGAGAACAGATCCAAGAGTAAATGCTCATTTATACCAATTATTGAATGTCTTTCATAAAATATCCAAAAAATTCAACATTAGATATTGGGCCGAGTGCGGAACACTTTTGGGATATAAGCGACATGGCGGTATTATCCCCTGGGATGATGATGCTGATGTAGATATTCACCCCGATGATTTCTTTAAACTCTCTGATATTGAATTGGCGAAAGAAGTTTCAAAATATGGTTACAAACTATGTCCAATTTATCTTGGTTATAGATTGTGTCCCAATAAATTACCAAGTTTTGGCAGGGCTGTGGAAAATGATACCACCCAAAATGTAGAATACAATTGGCCTTTTTTAGATATTTTTGCCACTGCTTTTTTTGATAAAACAGGTTCTGGAAAACAGG
>JBLYYR010000138.1:0-5147 GCA_048550195.1 Arenicellales bacterium | reverse complement strand
GGTTTTCATATTCATCCGATACAGGCGTTCGCTGGTCTCGACTAGGCAGGGTGCTCAAGTAATTATGGGGTCAGAATAGAAATAAGTCTTTATCTAATTCAAGTATGGCCCCTAAGCAGTTGGAAGATATCGATCCACAGTTGGGGCTATTATGAACCCTGGAATTAAGTGGGATCGCAGTGATCCTGACCCCCATCGATTTTTTGGTTTTATGAATATATGATAATTGGGATCTAACCTCGCCTTTACTGTGATTTCATTCCCCATTTCTAAAACGGGAAATTCGTTCGTCCGTAGGCGGATGAGTGGAGATATAGTTTAACCACCCAAGGTCAATACTATAGTCTTTCTCTAGCGGTGGTGAACATTGTGAATTTTCTTCGTCCAGCGTTTCATTTGAAGTAATAAGATTTTCATTATTGCTATTCACTGCAGTTTCGGGTTGATCATCAACTGGATTTTCTGGCTCGATAGCTTCCTCTTCTTTAACATCCATCTCAGGCTCGTAAACTTCAAGTTTTTCCATAAAATCTGCAAAGCGTGTAAGAGGAATACCTACTTCCTGCATTCTCTTTAGTGTGTAACTATCGGCTTCCCATTCAATATCTCGTGAGTATGAGGTACTCATCAGGATATTGGGTAGAGCATATATCAGCACACCAGCAGAGTTAATATCACCAGTAATCAACACTGTTAGAATTGCCAGGCCGGAGTGGCTTATAACTTGCCTGAGGCTATGGCGGTGTTCTACATGGCCTATTTCATGCAGCAACACGGAAAATATTTCTTCATCGTGCTCAGCCAGCTGCACCAATTCATCTGTGATAACAACAGTACCATTAGGCAAAGCGAAGGCATTGGCGCCGATATAATTACCTTGACGAAACACTAAGGTATACTGCATTTCACCACCCTCCCCCTGCTCGGGAAGAAGCTGTGCAAACTGCTCTGTCAAATAATTACGCCGCTCCTCCTCTAGTGCTGATTCTGAAAAAAAGCGTTCGTCCATTGATTCAAAAGCACCGTCACCAATGGCATTATTAATCTCAACCGGAAGTGCATCAGCTGCTATGCTACTGAACATTGGGATACCATAAAAACCAGTCCAGGCTATAAACAGTGCTATAAGAGCTAGTGCGCCGATGACATATTTCATCGAGCTTTCCAGCTTGAATGCAATCCCATGATTGATGTTATGGTCCTTTAGCCAGTCATCCAATGTGCCGTGATCATTCGTTTCAATTGCAGCACCTGATGGGAGTGTTAACCTACGAGGGATACTTCCAACCCGTGTCGAGAGTTTTACCTCTTTTATTGAAATGGGCTGGAAAAATTCAGGCTGTACTTGCAGCATACCTTCTTCATTCAGGTCAAACTGGACATCATGGCTGGCAGATGTCTGCCCATCATAATATCGCCCACGTAATGGCATTGTTTAGATTCCCAGATCTATATCAAACACTTCACCCACTTCTTCTCCAAATGCACTTTTATCTTCCTGCTCTATTGATCGAATACTACTAAGGTCTTTAACGTTCAAATCAGTACAGCCAGCAACATATTTTGCCATCCGCACTTTCGCCCAGGGGATCAACATCGCCAGACTACATATGATTGCGATAGTATTGGTCAAATAAATCCAACCTACCTTTAAACCCTTTAGTTGACTATGCAACTGATTGTCACCAATCATGGTACTGTTATTTATCATGTTGCTTCGCATTGCTTTCCACAACCCAGCAATAAAAAAGCTACCCCCATAAAAAACAATTAAAAATACAGGCATCAGCATTGGCAAATGGGTGCTTTCTTGATTTTCATTGGCCGGAAAAGCCACAAAAACCCCTCCTAATGTCACAGAAAAAATCATTGCCAGCGCTACAAATG
This sequence comes from Arenicellales bacterium, assembly GCA_048550195.1. Lineage (GTDB taxonomy): Bacteria > Pseudomonadota > Gammaproteobacteria > BMS3Bbin11 > BMS3Bbin11 > BMS3Bbin11. Next base: position 3,260 of record JBLYYR010000138.1, on the reverse strand, counting down.
CGAGAAACGTTAAGAAGTAAACCTTGTAAAAACCTAATGCACCTGCACTGAATGAAGCATTCGCTTTTCCATATTGTGTATGATTAACGATAAATCGTGTTTTTAAATAATCTATCCAGGGCAACACAGGCAACAAAGCTAAAATAAATGCGGTAGGGATGAAATCACCTTTTCGAATAATCTCACCGCCCTCCTCACTGGCATTTACGATCATATCAAGATAGCCCGCAGAATCTGTCGCTGTATATGCCGCCCAGGTCAGTAGAACCACTAGACCCAAAGGCCACAGAAAGACCATGTAGGCCCCTTTCAGGTTTTTATTAAAATAAAATCGAATATTTCGATAGGCAGAATTACGCATCCGGAAAGACATGGCACTAACCAGAAAAAATGGAAATAATAAACTACCTATAGCCAGAAGGCCTATTCCCGCATTTGGGTAGACCTGCCAGGCACCCCAGTAAATTATAAACAATACAACAGCAATAATACGACCAATTAGAATCTTTACAGGATCAGCTAGATAGGAAAAATTGCTATCATCAACAACCGTATTTCCATAAAAGAAGCTGTTTGTTCTAACCTTTGCCCAGGCTGAGTAGATTCCTAGAGTTAAAATTGATAGACAGATATTTACAATCCATATCTTGAAATAATCCATGCCTGTACCTGTAAAACTAAACGATAAAGCCTGTCCTTTGGACTCTGAGCTTTCAGTCACCACTTTCACCTCCATAGTGAATTAATATTTTCCATTAATTGCGCTGGTATTATTCTTTCATCGATTACAGGCATATCACCACACTGCCCACCTAGATAGACTAGTTTGAAAAAGGTACTGACTCCTTTTTTGCTTGTTATTTCACTGTAGATCATTCACTTTTATATGTTTTTATACAAAACATCTTTGTATGTCCTTTTAAAAATAATGTTTATTATATTCATGCACGAAATAACGATAATATTTGCTCTTTATTGAATATTCATTTAAATCCAATATAACCATTGGTATGAATAAATAATTAAATAAATATATATTTCGATATTTTTTCACACTCCACCTTCGAAGTATGCAAGTAATATCCATATTCCTTTGCCTTAAAGGATATAGCGATCAAAGGGCCAATTACAAAAACTTGAGAAATTAAAATCGTAAAATATGAAGGTATAATTGAAAATGATAACGCCAACAAGACTCCAACTTAAAACAAAAAATGTGAAGTAATAAAATATATAAATAAATTATTCATCACAATGGGATTCGATTATGAATGGGATCGCTATGGCAAATGAAAGTGCCCAGGCGAACAAAAAAATGTATTGCCACTGCGCCAGACGTGACTGTGCCTTCCGTGTGAGGAAGGTAAGTTTATTCAGTCCAGCTTTTAATGAATATCCTGTTTTTATGTGGTGTGTGCTATTCCCTGCACCACATAAATACCGTAGGCTGCTCATAGTCAGTCCTGTAAGTTAGTTCTTGGTATTTATGTCTGTATCGGACTTCGCCGATTACACTTTAAAAATATTTATATTTAAACTGTAGCAGGAAATTATATTGTGTCAAATAGAGAAATTGAGGATGCGAGTAGCGGGCATAGTAGCTAAGGGGTCAGACTTGATTTTTGAACTTCAAAAAATCAAATCTGACCCCTTTAACCCGTAAAACGAATCCTTTTTACCCCTGTGAATTCAGGATCTTGATTAATTGGTCGGCAGGCACAAAACCCGGCAGGACCTTACCGCTCTCAAGTACCAGCGTAGGGGTACCGGTAACACCAATCGCCTGCCCCAGCTCGAACTGCTCCTGCACCGGGTTGTCACAGTTTTTTGCTTCAACTACACCACCTTCTTTGGCAGTAGCAATGGCCTTTTTCTGATCATCGGCGCACCAGGCAGAAACAGATTTTTTGAATGTTGGTGATCCGGCGCCAGCCCTTGGATACATCAGATACCGTACCGCAATTCCCGCCTTGTTTAGCTTCGGCACTTCCTTATGCAGCATTGAGCAATACGGGCAATCGACATCGGTAAAGACAGTGATTGTATGCTGAGTTTTTCCCTCTGCAGGAAAGATGATCATTTTCTTCTCATCGTAGCCGTTAATCACCTGTTGTGTGAGCCTGCTTTGTGATTTTTCAGTCAGGTTTACTTTATCTTCCATATCAATGATGTTGCCATTGACGATATAGCGCCCGTCCTGAGAGATATATAGCACCCTCCCATCACTAGCAAATTCGTACAGGCCCTGAATGGGGGAGACTTTCACTGAGCTGGCATCATAGCCAGGCGCTACAGCATCAAGCCGTTTTTTAATCTCAGCGGGTGTTTCAGCTGCCAGCGCATTGTTCATCAGAAACAGAGTGGTGAGAGAAAGAATAAAAGATTTTGATAGGATATTTTTCATAATTTAGAGTCGTTTAAGAGATTTTTGAAGATGTCACGAATAGATAGGACAAGTTAATGTGTTATTGGTTCACGCTGGAACGGATTCTTCATTACTAGAGGTGCCCTTAAGTATATCGGTTTCGCCTTCAGTGCGCGCAATGATGACGGCTCCGCATGAATCAGAAAAGACATTGACTGTGGTCCGGCACATGTCGAGTATTCGATCGACCGCCAGGATCAGGCCAATCCCCTCCGCAGGAAGGCCGGCTGCCGTAAGGATGACCACAATTGCAACAAGACTCGCGGCGGGCACGCCTGCCACACCTATCGAAGTAAGCAATGCGGTAGTAACGATAAGAAACTGCAGTCCCATACTAAGATCTACACCATAGGCCTGGGCAATGAATATGACGGCTACACACTCATACAGAGCGGTACCATCCATGTTTACCGTCGCACCCAGCGGCAGGACAAACGAAGACACCCGGTTAGACACCCCTGCCCGTTTTTCAACACAATCAAGTGTCACAGGCAATGTTGCTGCTGATGAACTGGTAGAAAAAGCCATCATCATAGCCGGCGACATCGCCTGGTAGTGCCTCACCGGGCTTACCCTGCCGATGAATGTGAGCAGTACGGGCATAGTAATGACGGAATGAAACAGCAGGGCAAGAAAAACGGTCCCGGCAAAGCTTGCCAGCGGCAACACTGCGTCGAAACCGGTAGAAGCCACAACCTTGGCGACCAGCGCAAAGACACCGATGGGGGCAAATTTCATTACCAGCTCTGTAATTTTCAGCATGATCAGCATCATTGCCTGCCAGAAATTCGTCATTACAGAACCATATTTTGCAGGAATGCGAACCATGTAGTAG
>JBLYYR010000137.1:0-22570 GCA_048550195.1 Arenicellales bacterium | reverse complement strand
GGTTTTGACCTCAAATCCCGTTCAGGCTTGCCGAGAAGCGCAGATTGAGCCGGGGTAGTCGGGATGTGCTGTCTGAGCGCAGCGAGTTTCACATCCCGCCGGTTCGATTGAGCATCGCAGGGAACCCGAAGGGTAAGCATGCGGGTGGCCTTTCTTTTGGTACCTTTTCTTTGGCCATCAAAGAAAAGATACTCGCCCATGAAGGGCGAAAACATCAGATTAATTCAAGAAAAGAAATAAAAAAAGAAACGACAAGCCGTGCGCCAGCACAAAAAAATCAATCAGGTAACAGCAACCCCATCCGCCTGCAGGTCGGCATGATAGGATGACCGAACCAGCGGTCCACTGGCAACACTGGTAAAGCCCATTTCTTCACCTAACTCGCGGTATTGTTCAAATTCAGCCGGGTCTACGTAGCGACTAACCGGCAGATGATGGCGGGAAGGTTGAAGATATTGGCCGACCGTCAACATATCACACCCATGCTCACGCAAATCACGCATCACCTCGACAACTTCATCAAAGGTTTCCCCAACACCCAGCATCAGTCCTGATTTGGTCGGTATAGATGGATGGGCGAGTCTAAATTCTTTCAGCAATTTCAGTGACCAGGCGTAATCTGCCCCGGGTCTGACCTGTCGATACAGTCTCGGTACGGTCTCCAGATTATGGTTCATTACATCGGGCGGGGATTTCGATAAGATCTCCAGAGCGATGTCCATGCGGCCGCGAAAATCCGGCACCAGCACTTCAATCCGGGTTTCCGGGGATTTTTCCCGTATTGCTGCAATGCAGTCTACATAGTGACCGGATCCGCCGTCTCTGAGGTCATCACGATCCACCGAGGTAATTACCACATAGCGCAAATTCATTGAGGCGATGGTTCTGGCCAGACTCTGCGGTTCATTTTTATCAACGGGATCCGGCCGACCGTGTGCAACATCGCAGAAAGGACAGCGCCGGGTGCAGACATTACCCAGTATCATGAAAGTGGCCGTTCCTTTGCTGAAACATTCACCAAGATTAGGGCAATTTGCCTCTTCGCAAACAGTATGCAGACCTTGCTGGCGCAGGGCCTTTTTCAAGCGAATAACTTCTTGTGTGACAGGTGCTTTGATTCGAATCCAGTCTGGTTTGCGGAGAAACTCAGTGGTCGGTTCAATTTTTACAGGAATGCGTGCCGTCTTTGCCTGCCCCTTCTCGGCGCCTGCCGGCAAGGATGCTGATAAACTGCCTGTTTGTTTGTTACTCATCGTAATCGTGCGAACTGTCATCGAGGTTATCAAAAACTGGATTATATCCCAGCTTCGCAGACAACACCTGTATGAACTGTCTGCCAATAGTCTCGACATCTACTGCCACGCCCAGAGTCTTCATATCGGTCATTTTCATTCCGGCAAGCCCGCATGGGACTATTCTATCAAACGGTGACAGATCCATGTCCACATTTAAACTGAGCCCATGGTAAGTGCACCCACGTTGAACACGCAGGCCGAGGGAAGCTAGCTTCCTGCCGTCGACATAGACTCCGGGGGCATTTTCCTTTGTTGATGCATGAATTTCATAATCAGCCAGCACATCAATGGTAATTTGTTCTAAGGTACTGACCAGCGCCTTGAGGCCGATCCCAAGCCTGCGCAGATCCAGCATCAGGTAAATGAGCGCCTGACCCGGTCCGTGATAAGTGATCAGGCCACCGCGATCAGTCTTTACCACAGGGATATCACCAAGATCGATTATGTCGTCAGCATTCTCCCTTATTCCAAGGGTAAAAACCGGTTCATGCTCTACAAGCCAGATCTCATCCGATACCGACGCTGTTCTCGTACGGGTAAATGCTTTCATCTGCTGCCAGCAGGCTATGTATTCCTGCGGCTTTACGAATTGACGAATTACCAGGGGTCTTGTTGTTTCGTCTATATTCATAAATATTAGTGAAAGCCTATAGCGTCATCAGGATATCCGGATGATCGTGCATGGTCTTATAGATTGCTTCCATCTGCTCCCTGTTTTCCAGTTTCACCTCACAGGTAACTGAATGGTAATTACCACTGCTGCTCTCTTTACACTTCACCTCAACAATGGCTTCCGGCTCAGTATGGCTGGCCACGATGTCTTTTACCTTGTGTTCAAAATCATCCGCCTTACGACCCATTGCCTTGATACCGATGGTACAGGGGAACGAAAGTTTTCCGAGATCTTCGTCTTTTTTTTCAGTCATAAATTCACCAAACCTCGCCCTTCCTGAATCTCAGTTTAAACTCGTCATAAAGATTAATTATCTGATGGTAATGCGGACCTGGTTTGCCGTCACCTACAGGTTTCCCGTCAAGCTCGACTATTGGCAGTATTTCTTTCGTTGAACTGCTCAACCACAACTCATCTGCCTGTTTAACCTGTTGTTCCAAAATATCGGTCTGCTGGCAGTGTAAACCGTGGTTGCAGGCGAGTTCCAGCACCAGCTCACGGGTAATGCCCGGCAGGATACTGTGTCCGGAGGCCGTTGTCAGCAGCTGCCCGTTATGCACAACGAACAAAGTACTCGCCGCTCCTTCTGTCAGCTTACCATCACGGAAAAGAACAGCTTCAGCGGCATTGTGCTCATGGGCATACTGTCGTGCCAGCACGTTTGCCAGCAATGAAACTGATTTGATATCACAACGTTCCCAGCGCTGGTCAGGGAAACTCACGGCACGGACTCCGGCTTCACGGTGAGCCTGATCCGGGTAAACTAAATCCTGCGCATAGGCGAGCACTGTCGGTATCATTTTGTCTGGAAAAGCATGGTTTCGGGGAGCACTGCCGCGGGTAATTTGTAAATAGACAGATGCGTCATCGCTTCTACCATTGAGCAGACGTTCAAATATCAGTGTTATTTCCATATCACTTAATGGAGCTGGCAGGCGGATTTCACCGAGAGAATAGCGCAGGCGATCAAGGTGCTGTTGTAGACGAAAAAGTCTGCCTCCATAGACAGGAATGACTTCATAGACCCCATCACCAAAAATAAAACCGCGATCAAAAATAGAAATTGAGGCTTCTGCAGCAGGCAGGTATTTTCCGTTTATATATACTTCTTCTAGTGCCATTAGCTTAAGCCTCTTTTAGCTTTCTTAAAAATCCGCAAACCAGAGCATAACGGTGCCAATCAATTGATCAAGTATGCCTCCTTCCGGTATCTCTTCAACAGCTGTTAGCGGGTATTTGCCCAGAGAGTTTCCCTTTATGCTGAATTCTATATTCCCCAGCACCTGGCCCCGATCAACCGGTGCAATAACATAATCAGGAATGGTCACTGTTTGCTTAAGCTCTGCATCAACACGCCGAGGTATCGTCAAAGTTATTCCTGCAGCAGATTCAACAGCAACAAAATTACTTAAAGCCTTATAAACATCCACGTTCCGAATGAGTTTACCTGCCGGATAGACTTCCTGAGTAATATAATTTCTAAAGCCGTAATTCAGCAGGTTCTGAACCATCTCGGCACGTGCCAGTTTACTGTCTGTACCGGTAACAACCGCAATCAACCTCATTCCTTCTCGCTCTGCTGACCCTATCAGGCAATATCCTGCCGACTCTGTGTGTCCGGTTTTGACACCATCTACAGTGGGGTCGCGATAGAGCAATAAATTACGGTTTCCCTGCTTAATATTGTTCCAGGTAAACTCTTTAATTGAATAATATTTGTAGTATTGCGGAAATTGATTGATCAATGCACGCGTCAATGTAGCCAGATCACGAGCAGTTGTTAAGTGTTCCTCTGCCGGCATGCCTGAGCTATTAGCGAAGTGTGTTCCCTGCATGCCAAGCTCCGCTGCTACTTTATTCATCAGGCTCACAAAAGATTCTTCCGTTCCTGCTACCTGTTCCGCCAGTGCCACAGTTGCGTCATTACCCGACTGGACGATCATGCCTTTTATCAGATCTTCCAGATTCACTTTGCTATTGACCTTAACGAACATTCGAGAACCTTCCATACGCCATGCTTTCTCACTGATAAGAACCATGTCATCAAGACTCAGCCTGCCTTCTGAAAGTTCTCTAAAGACGATATAGGCCGTCATCAGCTTTGTCAGGCTTGCAGGCTCAATCTGCATGTCAGGATCACCGGCAGTTAAGGTTGCACCACTGTCGCTATCGATCAGTAGCCAGGAAGAACCATTAATTACGGGGGGGGCTACATTTGCGCTTGCGATTTTCTGCTGATCTTTTGCAAATACGGATTGCGATAAAGCCAGCGCTAAAAGCCCCATAATGAGTAATTGTTTTTTCATTCTTTGTGTATTCCTTATCAGTATTTCTGGTCAGTTAATCCAGGGCAGTTCTGTTAATTCAGGATGATAAATCATGAATGACCAGGGCTCCCTCTGTGTCAGATGATTTATTTTTCTGTTCCCATCACGATGTGGGCATCGGCATAACCGGCATGGTGTAAATCACCAAGTATAAAATCAATATTGTCCTGTTTCTGCAGTGGCCCCAGCCTTACCCGAAATATGCTAAGTCCATCCTGTTCAACTCGGTCGATATCCACGTTTGAATAATTATCGTCCTGCAGTTGTTTCTGCAACCTGTAGGCTGAATTCCGGTTACTAAAGGCACCCATCTGGATAAATGCCTGTTGTTCTGTTTTTTCTATAAACGGCTTTTTGCTGGCAGGTTTATTTTGATTAATGGCAATAATCTCAACCTTCCCGGTTCCTGTTTTTACCACATCCAGCTTTAGTGCGGCTGCATAGGAAAGATCCATCACCCTGTTGTGCTTAAAAGGACCGCGGTCATTGACTCTGACAATAATACTGCGGCCATTTTTAAGATTTGTCACCTGTGCATAGCTGGGTATAGGAAGAACCGTATGCGCCGCTGTCATTTTGTACATATTATAAGTCTCACCACTTGAAGTACGTTTGCCATGAAACTTCTTGCCATACCAGGAGGCGGTACCTTTTTGTTTAAAACCAATATTTGATTTTAGCGGCACATATCTTTTACCAAATACGACATAGGGCTTATTACCGGTTTTACTTAAAGGCTCTGAGTGTGGAACGGCATCTTTGACAGAAGCCAGATCAAAACTGCCTTTTGGTGGCCCGTCATCAAGGTAATAAGCGCCTTTTTTTGAAGGCGTTGGAGTTGGAGCAGGAGTAGAACTGCAGGCCGTAAGCATTACAGTAATAAACCAGCATAATACAGACGGCCATTTCATTTTGTTGTCTGAACACGGTATTTTATTTCTTCACCCAGCAGCTGCACCGCTGTGGCATACAGTTTTGAAGTATTGTAACGGGTAATGACAAAAAAATTATCAAAAGCGATGCGGTATTCCGGGTGTTCATCACCATTCAGCTTTATCAATCCGACTTTGCTATTCGGATCAACCGGCTCCTGCAAGGTAAAACCCTTCGCCAGCAGGTCATCCAATGGTCGGTCAGCCTTGCGCTTTTTTACCAGCAGCTTATCAGCTGAACTCTTTACATCAGTTGCCAGCCAGGAAACCGGCTGACCTGTCTTCCAGCCATGCTCATGATAGTAACTGGCAATACTGCCAATGGCATCATCAATGTTATTCACCAGATCACTGTATCCGTCATTGCTGAAATCAACTGCATACTCGCGGTAACTACTTGGCATGAACTGGGGTAGCCCAATCGCACCGGCATAGGAACCGGTAACCGCCAGCGGATCCAGCTTGTGTGTGTCAGTTAATAGCAGGAAGTTCTTCAACTCAGCGGTAAAATATTTACTTCGACGAGGGTACTCCAGGGCCAGTGTTGATAGCGCATCAATGACACGGTAATTTCCGGTATTTCTTCCGTAGCGTGTTTCTACACCCAGTGTGGCAACAATAATTTCTGGCGACACGCCGAACTTTTCCTCAGCTCGCATCAGTGCATCGGAATTTGTTCGCCAGAACTCGGCACCCCGGCTTATATTTTTTTCTGTCAGAAATATCTTTCGATATCGGGTCCATGTCATGGTGGACTCTGCCGGCCTGTCCATGGCTTCGATGATCTTCGGTTTTATCTCCACCTCTTCAAACAGGGTATGCAGTTGCGGCACGGTGTAATCCGTTTGCCCGGCGACCTGTTCGAACAATGGGTCCAGTTGTTTGTAATTACTTGTTTGCAGAGAAAATGCTAGCGGACTAACAAGTACCAGATACAGGAAAAATATTAAGAGTGTGTTTTTTTTAATTTTCATTAATGCATAAACCAGCGGTTAGAATAAGCGGACATCAGAATACCAAAACCAGCCATCAGAGATACCATTGATGTCCCACCATAACTTATCAGGGGCAATGGTACACCGACTATAGGCAGGATACCGGTCACCATCCCTATATTAACAAATACATAGATAGCAAAAGTGACTGCCAGTGAGCCGCAAAGTAGTCGTGTGTAGGAGTCTTTTGCTTCTATTGCAATATACAGACTTCTGCTGACCACAAACAGGTAGGCCAATAATAATATCAGCGACCCCATGAAGCCAAATTCCTCAGAAAATACAGCAAAAATAAAATCTGTTGATCGCTCAGGAATAAAATCCAGCTGTGACTGACTGCCGTTAAGCCAGCCCTTGCCATACACCCCCCCAGAACCCACGGCAATCGCGGACTGGATGGTGTGGTAGCCTGCCCCCAGTGGATCCGACCAGGGGTCAAACAGTGTCAGAATGCGCTGGCGCTGATAATCATGTATCAAATACCAGCCCAGGGGGGCTGCAGCCGCCACAATTGCGGCAAGGACAGCGATTATCCGCCAGGACACACCGGCAAAAAATATCACCACCAGGCCTGAGCCGGCAATCAGGATAGCCGTACCAAGATCCGGTTGTTTGATAACAAGAATGGCAGGTATGGCAACAACTACAAAGCCAAGTATAACCGTAGGCAATGATGCCGGCAGAGGTTTTTTTACCATCACCCAGGCCACCATCATCGGCACAGCAAGTTTCATCATCTCTGCCGGCTGAAATCGCACAAAACCCAGATCTATCCAGCGTTGCGCGCCTTTACCAATCACCCCGGCACCCAGCACGACGATCAACAGAATCAATCCAATTCCATATAGATACGGTGTCCAGCGTAATAACTGGTCCGGTGTGACACGTGCAACTAAAAACATGACAACAAAGGCCAGGACTATACGTATAGATTGCCGTATCAATAAATCGAGATTCTGGTCACCGGCACTGTAGAGTACAAACAGGCTGATGACAGACAGTGTCAGCAAGCCGGTAAATAAAGCCCAGTCGATGGAAAAACCTTTATTGTCACTCATGTCGGGTCCGTTTCTTCCTTCTGCGGTTTTTTACCCAAAAGATAAAAGTCCATTACTTTCCGCGCAACGGGACCCGCCGTCGATCCCCCATGGCCACCATTTTCTGCAATGACAGCTATGGCAATTTCAGGTTTTTCCGCCGGCGCAAACGCTACAAATAGTGCATGGTCCCTATTTCTCAGGGCCACTTCCTCTTCTTTGTAACGTTCATTTTGTTTGATGCCAATCACCTGTGCTGTACCTGTTTTAGCCGCTATCTTGTATGGACTGTCAGCACCAATACGCCTGGCAGTCCCACGTGGCGAGTCAGTCACATCCACCATTGCCCGCTTAACTATTGCAAGATATTCATCACGCCAAATTTTATCATTCAATATCACCGGCTGATTCAGTTTCTTTCCGGTAAGCAAGGGGTCTTCTTGCGCCAGCAATAGATGGGGTTTCATGCGTATTCCATTATTGGCAAGCGCAGAGGTTGCAGTAGCCAGCTGCAACGGTGTTGACAGAAGATAGCCCTGTCCAATCCCCGCAATGACGGTTTCGCCGGGGTACCATGGCTGATCTCTGGCCGCCCGCTTCCATTGCCTGGAGGGTAAAAGGCCGCTGGATTCACCATTCAGGTCGATTCCGGTTTTAGTACCAAAACCAAACAATGCCAGGGAATCATGCATGTAATCAATTCCCAGATGATGTGCCAGATCATAGAAGTAAACATCGCAGGACTGGACAATAGCATCATGCAGACCGACATGCCCGTGCCCACCGCGCTTCCAGTCACGGAATCTGTGACCACCTTTGGTCAGCGTATAGTATCCAGGGCATGAAATTATTTTCGACTGACTTAGCCCGGACTTCAGGCCGAGCATCCCCATAAACGGCTTAATTGTAGACCCGGGAGGGTATCGCCCCCGCAAGGCACGGTTCAACAAAGGTGTATCGAGCGAGTCACGCAGTAGTGCATAGTCCGCCGTACTGATTCCATAGACAAACGCATTGGGGTCATAAGTGGGTGTACTGGCAAAAGCCAGTATTTCGCCGGTAGCAGGCTTGATAGCCACCACGGCACCACGGTAATCACCAAGCGCCTGTTCTGCAACATGCTGCAATTCGCTGTCGATAGTCAGATAAATATTTTTACCGGGCACTGAGGGCGTACTTGATATGGTTCGCACCACACGGCCATGGGCATTGGTTTCAATCTGATCAAAACCTATTTCTCCCCGCAGCAAGTCTTCATAGTAAGACTCAATTCCAGTTTTACCCAGAAAGTTGATACCTCGGTAAATTTCCTTATCTATCTTGTCGAGATCACGTGAGCTGATACGCCCGACATAACCCACCGCATGCGCGCCACTTTCCTTTTTTGGATAATTCCGCTCCAGCCTGGCGCGGAGTTCAACGCCTTCAAAACGATAGCGGTTGACGGCAAAGCGAGCCGCCTCCAGGTCCGTCAGCTGACTGCGTAAGATAATGGTATCAAATCGGGCATGGCGTTTGACATCACGATGAAATAATTTGAGATCATATTCCGTCAGTTTCACCAGTTTACCCAGTTCGTCCAGTAAACTATCCATGTCACTGACCTGATCAGGCACCACTTCGAGGGTATAGGATGGAATGTTTCGCGCCAGCGGTATGCCGTTGCGATCAAATATAATCCCACGTACCGGTGGCCTCGGCACTACACTAATACGGTTATTCTTTGACAGCGTGTTGTAGCGGTTGTATTCAATCACCTGCAGGTAAAACAAGCGCGTCAGCAGGATGCCTGTCAAAACCAGCATTAATATGGCTACCACAATCGACCGCGTGGTAAACACCCGCGTTTCTCGAAATACGTCCTTTATTTCAAAGCCCGGCATACTTACAACTCCCGGTTACTTACTCGCGGTCGCCGCAGATCTTTCAAAGCTATATATATAAATGGCCAGACGAATGCACTGGTAAGTGCCGGCATCCAGTAGCCCCCAGTGATAGGAAATTCTCCTGCCAGGCCTCTGACCCAGGCAGTAAGTGCAAGATATATTATTGCCATCATGAATACCATGAACGACTGTTGCCATATCGGGAATACTCGTACGCGCAAATGAAAGAGATTTGTCAGATAGGCAATAATCGCCAATGCCATAGCATTTTGTCCGAGTAAGCTGCCATACATTACATCCAGGATAAGCCCTAGCAGCCAGCCGGTAAAAATACCAATACGATCAGGAATTGCCATACACCAGTAGATCAGTACCAGCATCAGCCATTCCGGCCGAAAAATTATCGCCATATCAGGCAAAGGGACGCTACTCAACATCAACGCCACAAGAAAAGAAAGCAACACCGACAGGCTACTCATCAAGCGACTCCTGCAGGACTTCATCTTTTCGAGTCCTGACCACCTCAGGCCAGATAAGCAGAACCTCCCGCCCATGATCCAGTTGAGTGACCGGCAGTGTACTAATGGTCAGAAACTCATCACTGGGTTCCTGCTTGACTTCAGTAACCGTGGCAACAGGATATCCGGTCGGAAAACGCCCCCCCATACCGGAGCTGATCAGAAGATCACCGGCACGGATATCGGCATCAGCAGTCAAATAAGGCATGGCGAGTCGGTTTCGTACACCGGTGCCGAACAACACACCTCGTAACCCATTTCGCATTACCATCACTGGCACCGCGCTGCTCGGATCCGTCAACAAGGTGACCGTACTCTGAAACTGACTGGTGTGGACAACCTGGCCAATAACACCATCGCCATTAATAACTGGCTGGCCGACATAAACATCATCACGACTGCCTTTATTTAGGCTAATCTTCTGAGTATAAGGTTCAAGACTAACCTCTACCAGTTCAGCCAGCAGCACCCGCTCTGCAATTAGCTCCGATTGTCCAAGCAGGCGTTTTAGTCGACGATTGTCAGCTTCCAGTGAATGCAGTTTTTCCAGGCGGCTGCGCAGCAACAGGTTTTCCTGTCGCAATGACTCGTTATCAGACTGCAAATTTTCACTTTTTTCCATAGAGCCAGTAAGCCCGCGAAAAACCTCTCTTGGAATAGTCGAAACAAACATGATCGGGTAGACAACGGTCTGCAGAATATTTCGAAATTTTTCCAGTTGCTGAGTGCGGTGATCAATCAGCATCATGGAAACAGACAGCGCAATCAGGACTATGACACGCACAGTCGCGGGAGTGGCACCACCCAGGCGGCTAAGGAATTCTCTCATTGACGGCCTGTCCGGAAAGGCATGAGGGTACCTCTATATATTCATGAATAAGCAATTTGAGTCCAAAACATGACTCATCCAGAATTAACAGCGACACCTTAAAGAAAATGTTTATCGTTCCTGGGCAAAGACATCACCAAGACGGTCCATTTCTTCGAGTGCATGCCCACATCCACGTGCAACACAGGTAAGAGGATCTTCAGCTATCACCACCGGCATACCCGTTTCCTCCATAAACCGGCGATCAATATCACGCAACAGTGCACCACCGCCAGCCAGTATCATCCCTTTTTCAGCAATATCAGCACCAAGCTCCGGTGGTGTTTGCTCCAGTGCAGCTTTAATCGCCTGAGAAATCTGATCCAGCGGGTCAGCAATGGCATCATATATTCCTTTGCTGGTTAATGTCACCGAACGGGACAGGCCTTCAGCCAGGTCCCTGCCCTTGATTTCCATCTCAAGAATTTCAGACCCCGGCGTTGCTGCACCGATCTCTTTTTTGATTCTTTCAGCTGTCGAGTCACCAATCAGCACCCCGTGCTGACGACGAAGATAGGTGATAATCGCCTCATCAAACTTGTCACCTGCCACGCGAAGGGAATCTGAATAGACCAGCCCACCCAGCGAAACGATTCCCACTTCTGTGGTACCACCGCCTATATCAACGACCATTGAACCGGTAGGATCGGCAACCGGCAGGCCGGCACCAATAGCCACCGCCATCGGTTCTTCAATCAAGTACACTTCACGAGCGCCGGCACTCAGCGCCGATTCCTTAATAGCGCGCCGTTCAACCTGCGTTGAACCACATGGGACACAAATTATGATACGCGGGCTGGGCTTGAAAAAACGCGATTCCTGTACCTTGCGGATAAAATACTTGAGCATTACCTCGGTAACGGAGAAATCTGCGATAACACCGTCTTTCATAGGCCGGATAGCCTTGATATTACCCGGAGTGCGGCCAAGCATCATCTTGGCTTCCTGTCCAACCGCCAGCACAGATTTACCCGAGGGCCCACCCATCGGAGAATACCGAATGGCTACAACTGAAGGTTCGTTGAGTACGATGCCCTTGTCACGGACGTAAATAAGTGTATTTGCCGTGCCCAGATCTATTGCCAGATCGTGGGAAAAAAAACCTAACAGTCTCTTAAACATTTTTTCTGTTTTACCTATTGTGTGTATGTGCAGGCTTTCCAGTGCCCTGCAGGGTGCAGTACTGCACACCTACCAGCTACATGGACAGACTTACTATGTAAATATTTAAATTAATATTATTGTAGAACTGTCCTCAAATTTGAGGACCACTGTAAACAGGATCACATCAGCGATACATCCACAGGGATTGTACTCTAGCAATGACGCTATTTCTATTCAACCATCGATGATTATGCTACCTTTCGCCAGCGGAAAAACAGTCGCTTTCGACTTGAGAGGAAAATATGTCCATAAACAATGATGATGTCGAGAAAATTGCCCATCTTGCCCGGCTCGCTATCGACCCCGGCCAACTGGAGACATACACCAAAAACCTGTCCGGGATTCTGAATCTCGTCGAACAGATGAATGAGGTGGACACCGACGGCATAGCCGCCATGGCTCACCCGCGTGACACTAAACTCCGCTTGCGTGATGACGCTGTGAGCGAAGTCAATCAACGGGAAAAATTCATCAAACTGGCCCCGGCGAGTGAAAACGGCCTGTTTCTGGTTCCCAAAGTCCTCGATTAGTAAATTGGCAAGATAGACAGCAAACCATACCCATGCACAAAAAATCCCTGCAACAACTGGCTCTTGGCCTGGCAAAAAAAGATTTCTCAAGCGTCGAACTGACCCGCCACTTCCTTGATCGCATCACAGCGCACCAGGATATTAATGCATTTATCACTGTTGACCGTGAGGCCAGCCTGCAGCAGGCAGCTGAAGCTGATAATCTGCTGGGCGCTGGCGAAGCCCTGCCCCTAACCGGCATACCGCTGGCACATAAAGACATCTTCTGCACCGATGGGCTGCGCACCTCCTGCGGATCGAAGATGCTTGATAACTTTATCGCTCCTTACGATGCGACACTTATCCGCAAGTTTCGCCAGGCAGGCAGTATTACGCTTGGCAAGACCAACATGGATGAATTCGCCATGGGGTCTTCCAACGAAACCTCATATTATGGTTGCGTATTAAATCCCTGGAACAAAGAACATGTTCCCGGCGGCAGCTCCGGTGGCTCTGCAGCGGCAGTGGCTGCACAACTGGCACCGGCTGCCACCGGCACAGATACTGGCGGCTCAATACGTCAGCCTGCTTCATTCTGCGGCCTTACTGGCCTTAAACCCAGCTACGGCAGGGTTTCACGCTATGGCATGATTGCTTTTGCTTCGTCGCTGGACCAGGCCGGACCGATGACTCACAGCGCAGCAGATGCCGCAATCTTATTACAAACCATGTCTGGCTTTGATGAACGGGATTCGACATCGATAGATATCGCTGTGCCTGATTTCTCTGTAGGTCTGGAAAAAGATATAAAGGGTCTGAAAATCGGTATGCCGGTTGAATTTTTCAATGATGACCTCGACCCCGGCATTGCCTCTATCACTATGGATGCCCTGCGCGAATATGAAAAACTCGGCGCAGAACTGGTAGAAATCAGCTTGCCGAACAGTCATCTCTCCGTACCCTGTTACTATGTACTGGCACCTGCTGAAGCCTCTTCAAACCTGTCCCGCTTTGATGGTGCGCGTTACGGTTATCGCACCCCGGAATACGATGATCTGCTGGATATGTACAAAAAGACTCGCGCTGAAGGCTTTGGCGAGGAAGTCAAACGCCGCATAATGATCGGCGCCTATGCCCTGTCTGCCGGCTACTACGACGCCTATTACCTAAAGGCACAGAAGATACGCCGCCTGATTTCTGACGACTTCACCCGCGCCTTCGAAAAATGTGATGTCATCGCCGGCCCGACTGCACCGGAAACAGCTTTCCGCTTTGGTGATAAAACCGATGACCCGGTTGCGATGTACCTGAATGACATCTATACCATCTCGGTGAATCTCGCCGGACTGCCGGGCATGTCGATCCCGGCAGGCATGGACAGGGACAATCTACCTGTCGGTCTGCAGCTGATTGGTCAGTATTTCGATGAAGCAAGGTTGCTTAATGTCGCCCATCGCTACCAGCAGGTGACTGACTGGCATACTCTTAGCCCGCTTTGATTTAAGGATAGTAAACGATGGAATGGGAAACTGTAATCGGGCTGGAAATCCACACCCAGCTTAAAACAAAAAGTAAAATATTCTCCGGCGCAGCGACAGCATACGGCGCGGAGCCCAACACCCAGGCCTGTGCGGTAGACCTTGCTCTGCCGGGGGTGCTGCCTGTAATGAACCGTGATGCCGCTCGTATGGCAGTCAAATTCGGGCTGGCCATTGGTGCCAAAATCAATCAGACATCCATATTTGACCGTAAAAACTATTTTTATCCGGATCTGCCGAAAGGCTATCAGATTTCACAGCTGCAGCTACCCATCGTCGGTGAAGGCATAATCACTATTGATGTCGACGGTAAAAAGAAGACCATCGGCATAACCCGTGCACACCTTGAGGAAGATGCCGGCAAGTCTCTGCACGAAGATTTTCATGGCATGACAGGCATAGACCTCAATCGTGCCGGCACACCGTTGATTGAAATCGTTTCAGAACCTGACATGCGCTCAGCAGCTGAAGCTGTCGCTTATCTCAGGACTATCCACTCGCTGGTTCGCTATCTCGGCATCTGTGACGGCAATATGCAGGAAGGCTCGTTTCGATGCGATGCGAATGTCTCTGTTCGCCCGAAAGGTCAGAAAGAGTTTGGTACACGGGCCGAATTAAAAAATATCAACTCCTTTCGCTTCGTCGAGAAAGCCATCGACATTGAAGTTGAACGTCAGATTGATATTCTTGAATCAGGCGGCAGGGTTGTGCAGGAAACCCGCCTCTATGATTCAGACAAAAACCAGACCAGATCGATGCGCAGCAAGGAAGAGGCCAATGATTACCGCTATTTCCCGGATCCTGACCTGCCTGAGATGGTACTGGAAGATTCGTTCATCGATGCAATCCGCGCCGAACTGCCAGAATTGCCAGCTGCAAGATTCGAACGTTTTATCACCGAATACGGCCTGTCTGATTACGATGCCGAGACGCTGACAGCCAGCAGAGAACTGGCCGACTACTTTGAAAAAGCAGTGGCTGCCCTACCCTCTCAGCCGAAACTGATTGCCAACTGGGTAAACGGGGAACTGACTGCAGGGCTTAACCGGGACAACACCCGCATCACTGAAAGCCCCGTCACCGCTGCCATGCTTGGCGAACTGGTAACACGCATTGACGACAATACCATCTCCGGAAAAATCGCCAAGGAAGTGTTTGAAGCGATCTGGAATGGTGAAGGCAGTGCTGATGAAATCATTGAAAAGCGCGGTCTGAAGCAGATCTCCGATGACAGCGCTATCGAACCTGTCATCGATGAAATCCTCGCCAACAATCCGAACCAGATAGAACAGTACAAAGGCGGCAATACCAAATTACTTGGTTTCTTTGTCGGGCAGGTAATGAAGGCGACTCAGGGCAAGGCCAACCCAAAACAGGTTAACGAACTGCTCCGCAAGAAGCTTGGTGCCTGATAGAAAAACATGGCCGACACTTCGCCATACATTGAGTTCTGTTTTGATTTTATCAGCCCGTATGCCTACCTGGCATCCACTCAGATGCCCGCACTGTCCAGACGACTGGAGTTACCCGTCATCTGGCAGCCGGTAAACCTTCCTCGCCTGATCAAACTGTCAGGTAATACTCCACCCACTACTGTTCGCAATAAAGCAAAATACCTGATGCGTGACCTGAGGTTATGGTCACAGCATCTTAAGGCCCCATTTCGCCTTATTAAACCAGGCAACTTCGACAGCCGACTCGCCCTGGCCTCAACCCAGGCACTTGACGATCATAACAGGGAAAAACTCGCCACTGCGGTCTTCAACGCCCTGTGGGCGGATGGTATTAATTATCTTGAACAGGACTGGCTAAGCAAAGCAGTCACCATGTCAGGTTTGCCCGAAGAATGGATTCTGTCTGATGCTTATTCGCAACAAATGGATGAGGTCAACAGCAAAACTTCAGCAATACACAAAGCAGGCGCTTTCGGTGCACCCACATTTTTTCTGCAAGGGGCAGGAAGGACGCAAATGTTCTGGGGCATCGACCGCCTCAATTTTCTCGTTATGGCAACCGAAAAAGCACTGAAGCGTATTTAGCTGGCATAAATAAGGGTGTGGCATATAAGCACACTCTTATTGTGTTTATGGAAAAAAAAATACAAACTATTGTAAATTTATAAAAATATAACTTATCAGGGTTAGATAAATCCTGTCATTCCGCAAAGGAGACTCACCAGGATGAATGATGTCCAGCGTAATAACAGCCGCAAAACACTCAGGCTCTCTCTTTTATCGATCGCCATTACGGCACTAACAGCCGGCCCTTCCCATGCTTTCACTTTCAGTAGTGGCGAGCTTGAAGGTGCGCTTGATACAACGATCTCCTACGGCGCTCGCTGGCGTGTACAGGATCGTGATCAGTCGATCATTGGTAAAGCCAATGGGGGTACAGCCAATTCGGTCAATGGTGATGATGGCAACCTGAACTATGATAAAGGCCTGGTTTCCAACGTCATCAAGATCACCCCCGAACTGGAACTAAGATACAGAAACTATGGCGCCTTTGTCCGTGGGACCTATTTTTATGATTTTGAAATTATGGGCAACGACACAGCAAGGACGCCGCTTAGCCAGGATGCGCTGGACGAAGTGGGCGAAAAAGGTGAATTACTTGATGCCTATGTCTGGGGCAACTGGAACCCTGGCGAGAAACCTCTCGATGCACGACTTGGCAATATGGTCGTCAACTGGGGTGAAAGTACCTTTATCCAGGGTGGCATGAACAGTATAAACCCGGTTAACGTCAACAATCTTCGTGTTCCCGGGGCTGAATTGAGAGAGGCACTGAAACCTGTTCCAAGGATCTGGGCCAACCTCGGCGCAACAGACCACATTTCGGTCGAAGGCTTCTACCAGACTCATTGGAAAAAGACCATCATCGACCCGGTAGGCACCTACTTCAGCACCAGCGATCTGGCCGGTGAAGGCGCCGAAAAAGTTGTACTCGGTTTCGGTTCTGCTCCTGACAATCCTGCCTTTCCAACCACCGCTGTTCCCCGAGGGGATGATAGAGAAGCGAAGGATGGAGGTGAATACGGCATCTCTATGAATTATCTTACAGACGGCGCATCGGAGTTTGGTTTCTACTTTGTCAATTACCACAGCCGCCTGCCGATCATCAGTGCGATGACGGGTACTGTTGCCGGGGCAGTCGGTGGAGACTATCCAGCCAGTGCAAATTATTTTATTGAATATCCGGAAGACATCAAAATTCTTGGCACCAGCTTTAACACCGTAATTGGCACCAGCGGCGTCTCCTGGCAGGGTGAGCTGACCTACAAGATCGATGCACCACTGCAGATTGATGACACCGAATTACTGTTCGCAGCGCTAACTCCTGTTGCACCGGCACTCGGTGCCATAAACCAGGTCGGTACTTTTGGTTTCGAAGAGGAGATCTCCGGCTACAGGAAACTGGATGTCGCACAGATCCAGTCAACCGTGACTCAACTCTTCCCTAACATCATGGGAGCAAATCAGCTTGCTGTCGTTGGTGAACTTGGCTTCACCCATGTCTTGGATATGCCCAGCTACCAGGAACTGCGGTTTGAAGGACCCGGCACCTATACCTCTGGCAACCCAATTGCCACGGCAGCAGGTGTACAGCCGGCCACTGAAGACCCATCAGGTTTTGCAAGCGCGACCTCCTGGGGGTACCGATTGCTCGGTCGCTGGGCATATGACAACGCATTCAGTTCAATCAATCTAAATCCACGCATTGCCTGGGCGCATGACGTTTCTGGTACCACACCAGGCCCCGGAGGCAACTTCATCGAAGGACGCAAGGCATTGTCCCTTGGCCTGAATGCTGTCTATCAGCAGAGATGGTCCGCAGATATTGCCTATACCCGCTACATGGGTGCCGGCAGGTTCAACCTGATCAACGACAGGGACTTCGTCTCTTTTAACATCAAAACATCATTCTGAGACGAAAAGTTAGGAGAACACATTATGAACATTACAAAAACTGTACCACTACTCGCTGGCCTGGCACTAACATTGCTCAGTATAGCCACCGCTCAGGCAGCGGTATCAGAAAGTGAAGCTGCCCGTCTCGGAAAAGACCTGACACCTATGGGCGGCATCATGGCGGGCAATGCCGATGGCACGATACCTGCGTGGGATGGTGGCATTACAACACCACCTGCTGGCTTCAATGTTGGTGACCATCACCCGGATCCATTCGCAGCGGATAAACCCCTTTATACAATAACCGCACAGAACAAGGACCAGTACAAGGATAAATTGACTACTGGTCACCTGGCTATGCTTGATACCTATCCTGACAGTTTCAAGCTTAACGTCTATCCAACCCGGCGCAGTGCAGCTTTTCCACAGCGTATATATGACGCAACCAGGGCCAATGCAAGCACGGCAAAACTGGTCGATGATGGTAATGGGGTTGGCGACGCCATCATTGGCGTCCCGTTCCCAATTCCGTCCAGCGGCGGCGAGGTCATCTGGAACCACCTGCTACGCTATCGTGGTGACACTGTCGGTCGCTGGATAGCACAGGCCGTCCCGACACGTAGTGGCAAATATACCCTGGTCAAGTTCGAAGACGAATTCGACATTTTTTACAGCAAGCCCGGTGCGAAGTTTGAAGACCTGAATAACATCATCCTGTATTTCAAGCAAAAGGTCATTGCACCTGCTCGTCTGGCCGGCTTTATCCTGCTGGCACACGAGACTCTGAACCAGGTCAAACAACCACGAGCCGCCTGGACCTATAATACCGGTCAGCGCCGCGTCCGTCGGGCGCCGAATGTCGCCTATGACAACCCCGGCACTGCCTCAGATGGCATGCGTACATCGGATCAATTTGACATGTTTAATGGTGCACCCGACCGTTATAACTGGAAGCTGGTTGGTCGTAAGGAAATGATTGTTCCTTACAACGCCTACAAGTTGCACAGCAAGGACGTCAAATACAAAGAAATACTGACCCCAAAGCACATAAACCCGGACCTGGCTCGCTATGAGCTGCATCGTGTCTGGGTGGTAGATGCCACTCTCAGGGAAGGCACCAGCCATATTTATTCACGACGTACTTTCTATATTGATGAAGACAGCTGGCAGATTCTGGCTGTCGATCAATATGACAGGCGCGGAAATTTGTGGCGTGTTTCGGAAGGCTTCCCGATCAACTACTACGACGTTCCAACACTGTGGTCGACCCTGGAAGTCCATACCGATCTACAGGCAGGTCGTTACCTGGCTCTCGGCCTTGATAACGAAAGCCGTATGTACGACTTCAATCTTAAGAGAACATCGAAAGACTATACACCGGCCGCACTGCGCCGAGAGGGTCTGCGCTAGACCATCAAGAGTATACCTACTTGTATCGTCGTAAGCGTTCAATAGCGATAGTTACCGCTTTTCTGGCTGCCTCGCTGCTGCCTGCTTTACCTGCTGCAGCAGACGAACAATCTGTACAGGCAAAGCTGGCCAGCCATTCACTGCTTCTTGATGTCACCCGCGCAAACGACCGCCTCGTCACTATTGGTGAGAGAGGACATGTACTGATATCTGATGACAATGGTCAATCCTGGAAACAAATTCTGGTACCAACACGCAGTCAGCTGACCGCCGTCTATTTTCTCGACGACAGGCACGGCTGGGCGGTCGGTCACGATGCCGTCATCTTATCCACCAGTGATGGTGGAGAAACCTGGTCTCTGCAACATTACGATAAACAATATGACGATCCATTGCTGGATGTCTGGTTCAAAGACCAGGATAACGGTTTCGCGATTGGCGCCTATGGCCTGTTTCTATCCACCAATGACGGTGGTACAAGCTGGGATCGACGGCAGATTAGCGATGAAGACTTCCATTTAAATGGCATCGCCTCTCTAAACCACGATGTGCTTGTTATCGCTGCAGAACAAGGCCATTTGTATCGTTCTGTTGATGGTGGTTATAGCTGGTCTGAACTCCCCTCACCTTACGCCGGGTCGTTTTTTGGCATCACACCGATCAGCGACGATCTGTTGCTGGTCTTTGGCCTGCGTGGGAACCTCTACAGTTCAACCGATAGAGGGGAAAACTGGCAAAAAATTGATAGCGGGACTGAGGCCTCTTTGATGGCTGCCCTGGCACAAAAAAACGGTACTATTCGCGTTGTAGGACTGGGTGGAAATATTCTTACCAGTACAGATCAGGGTAAAAGCTTTTCACTCAGGGTGCGTGATGACCGGAAAACACTGACCTCAATACTTGAGACAGCTGATGGTCAGCTGGTGATGAGTGGCAGCGCTGGTATCACGATTGAAGCTGGAGACTCGAAGTGACCAGCAAATCGAGTCTGGTTCAACATATTAGTGAGCTGATCTTCAGATTCAGGCCCCTGGTATTGATAACCTTTATGGCAATCACCCTGTTCATGCTATGGAGTGCAACAGCACTCAAGGTTGATGCAGGTTTTAATAAGCTCCTGCCGCTTGAACATCCCTACATGAAAACCTTCGTTAAATACCAGTCAGAATTTGGTGGTGCCAACCGTGTGCTAATCGCCATTACTGTCAACGAAGGCGACATCTTTACACCCGAGTTTTTCAACACACTGAAAAGCGTCACCGATGAAGTTTTTTTCATTCCCGGTGTCGACCGTGCCCAGGTCCAGTCACTGTTCACACCCAATGTCCGGTTCATAGAAATCGTCGAAGATGGTTTTGCTGGTGGCAACGTCATACCTGCAGAATTTCAGGGCACCGCTGAAGATCTCACCCAGGTAAGAAAGAACATAATCAAATCAGGACAGGTGGGTAGACTGGTCGCGAATAATTTTAGCGGGGCCATGGTCACTGCCGGCCTGCTGGAAAAAGATCCCACGACAGGCGAACGCATCGACTATCAGAAAGTTGCCCAGCGACTTGAAGAAATTCGCCAGAAACATGAGACCAGCAACATTCATATTATTGGCTTTGCCAAGGTTGTCGGTGACATTACCGAGGGTGCCCAGAATGTTCTGCTGTTTTTTGCCATTGCCTTCGTCATTACTGGCGTGCTTGTTTATCTGTATTCCCTGTCCCTGTGGTTAACAGTGCTCCCTCTGTTCGCCTCACTGACCGCCGTTAGCTGGCAGCTGGGCCTGCTGCCCTTACTTGGCTTCGGTATCGATCCAATGTCAATACTGGTTCCCTTTCTGGTATTCGCTATCGGGGTCAGCCATGGTGTGCAAATGATAAACTCCATGCGTTCTGAAATCCTTCAAGGTGCATCGCCAAAAAAAGCTGCAAAAGCCAGTTTTCAGCGTTTACTGATTCCAGGTGGTATCGCCCTGGCCAGCGATACGATTGGCTTTTTGACCATACTGCTGATCAAGATAGAAATCATTCAGGAAATGGCGATTACCGCCAGCATAGGTGTTGCAGTTATTATCCTGACCAATCTGTTTCTGCTTCCGGTATTGCTGTCGTACCTGCCAGCCTCTGAAAGCCAGCTGCAGCAGCGACTGATTGCTCGTGTCGAGCGACTGAAGCCGTTCTGGCACCGACTATCCGCATTCACCGTTAACCCCCTGGCAACGCTTACAATCATTGCCAGCCTGATACTATTTGGTGCAGGAATCTGGAAAGGTTCAGATATTGAGATAGGTGACCTGGAGCAAGGAGTACCCGAACTGCGTAGTAACTCCCGGTACAATATCGACAGTGCGATTATTACAGACCGTTTTTCCATCGGTGTTGATATCCTGAAGGTGATTGCAGAAACCAGGGCAGATGGCTGCATCGATCACGACATCATGTCCACCATCGATCGCTTTAACTGGCATATGCAAAATATAGATGGCGTACAGTCCGTCATATCCTTATCCACACTGGCCAGGCTTTACAATGCTGGCTGGAACGAAGGCAATCCTAAATGGCAGGTACTGCCGCGTAACCAGCAGGTACTTGTGCAGGCCATATCACCGGTAGACACCTCTACAGGTTTATTAAATGAAGATTGCAGTGCCATGCCGGTACTGATATTCACTTCTGACCACAAGGCAAAAACGATATCCCGAATTGTCGATGGAGTGAAAGAATTTGAAAATAGCAGTATAAACGATGCAGTACATTTTAAACTGGCCAGCGCAAACGTTGGCGTCATGGCGGCAACCAACGAAGCAGTAGATGCCGCCCAGTTCCCTATGCTGGTTTATGTTTACGTTGCGATTATCAGTTTGTGTCTACTCACCTTCCGTTCATTGCGAGCAACATTGTGCATCGTCCTGCCTCTCGGACTGGTCTCGGTACTGGCCTATGCCCTGATGACTATTCTAGATATAGGACTCAAAGTGTCCACCCTGCCTGTCGTTGCGCTTGGCGTCGGCATTGGTGTTGATTACGGCATTTATATCTTCAGCCGTCTGCATGAACAGCTGGATGAAGGGAAGTCACTCCGAGACGCCTATGAAGTCACTCTCAATATGACAGGAAATGCGGTGCTGTTCACCGGGCTGACATTGGGCATAGGTGTATTTACCTGGATATTTTCTGACCTCCAGTTCCAGGTTGACATGGGGATACTTCTGACTTTCATGTTTTTACTTAACATGATTGCAGCGCTTACTGTTTTGCCTGCATTGACGGCTTTGTTTTATCGTAAGCATTCTTGATGGTGCTGGGGCACGGCTTGTTCTTTCTTTTTTATTTTCCTGCTTGAATTAATCTACGTTTTTCGCCCTTTATGGGCGAGTGACTTTTCTTTGCTTGCACAAAGAAAAGTAACCAAAAGAAAGTGCACCCGCATGCTTGCCCTTCGGGTTCCCTGCGATGCTCAATCGAACCGGCGGGATATGAAACTCGTGGTGTGGTGTAACGGGTAAGATCTGCTTAT
>JBLYYR010000136.1:0-4367 GCA_048550195.1 Arenicellales bacterium | reverse complement strand
CCCTGTCAGAAGATTACCGAAATAGTGAATGAAGCGGACCATGTTTCGCCTCGAGTGACTGACGAATTGCCATTCATGTAAACGACTGTGTCCTGAAAAGACCGCGAGCAACTGGGCTGGTGTGGTGGTCCAGCGAAAGTTTGCTTTCATGCTTGCAGGGCAATCGAGCGGATAGTTGTGCCCTGCAAAAAACCATGCGGTATTCGCCAGCAGGGTATAGAAAAAAAGAATAAATATCGCAAATGAAATTGACACATCCTAACAACCAAAGGGCATCGTATCTGGTACTTCAAAATCACGTCTACAACTTAAAAGATAATGAAGATCCAAAGCAGACTTGCGAAAGGTAACGTATATGATACCATAAGGCGCATATGATTGAAGTTAAGAGAATACCTTGATGACAAGGGCAATAGTCCCTTTGCCAAATGGTTCGATCACCTGAATATAACAGCTGCCGTCAAAGTGTCGACAGCGCTCCATCGCGTGGAGCAAGGTAACTTCTCTAATGTTAAAGGTGTTGGTGCCGGTGTGTTTGAATACCGAATCGACTATGGCCCTGGCTATCGAATTTACTTTGGCAAGGACGGGGACCAGCTGGTGATATTGCTCGCTGGCGGTACCAAGAAGCGCCAGGATGCGGACATAGCTGCCGCAAAAGCATACTGGCAGGACTACAAACGACGGAAACGGCAAGAGGTGTCATGATGGCCTTAACCAAAGAATTTAAAGAAACCATTCAGGCACGTGCGCAGCGCGATAGCGCGTTTCGCAAGGCCCTGCTGCAAGAGGGTATCGAATGCCTGCTTGCGGGTGATGTCGATACCGGCAAGGCGGTACTGCGTGACTATATCAATGCGACGATTGGATTCGAGGAACTATCCGAGGCCTTCGGGAAATCGAGCAAAAGCCTCATGCGCATGTTCGGGCCGAAGGGAAATCCGCAGGCAGGGAATCTATTCGCTGTAATCAGTTACCTGCAGGAAAAGGAAGGCATACATCTGGAAGTAAAGGCGCGGAAGATTGCATAGTAGACTGTGCTAGTTTTGTGCTAACTTGCAGTGACAGTGAAGTGCAAGTGACTGATAACTCAACTACGGTATTGGATGGGCAAGCACCGCAAGTGACTGATTAATATAGTAAGTAAATTGTCTTGATCTGGCTACGAACCAGGCGGTCGGGAGTTCGAATCTCTCCGGGCGCGCCATAAATGCAAGTAAGAACAAGCGGTTATCAGTCTAACTAGCAGCTGTTTTTTTGTCTCCCGCTCCGGGTGTGCCGAATAATGTGCGGGAATACGATTGCACTACCTTTGGTGACGACAAAAGATCTGCATATTCAGCCAAGTGTTCAGGAGCCAGATGGGCATACCGCTGTACCATCCTGATGTCGCTCCAGCCCCCGAGTTCCTGAAGCACATGGATCGGTGTTCCAGCCTGAACGTGCCAAGAAGCCCAAGTGTGTCTCAGGTCGTGCCAACGGAAGTCTGAGAAGCGGTAATCATCATCCGCATGATGAGGACAGAGCGAGTTCTTAATCCGCCTATCTTTCTCCATGTATTTCCGTATACCTGCACGATCCAGGGCCTTTCTCCAGGCCTTACCGCCAGCCTTTAGAATGGGTTTCCCGTTGTAGGTGAACACGCGTTGAGCATGTCTTCCTTGCTGCTGACGCAGTACCACCGTTGTCCTCATAAAAGTAGAGCGCTGCTACTTGTTTCTGGAGTCTGTCTTATCGCTTCCGCCGGAGCCGTGGACACCTCTGGCGCTTTTGTCCCATTGACGGCAGTCACTACATGACTCAAATCGACAGAGGTGATCAGGGAGGCAAGTATCCTATCTATAAATGAATCAGGTAACAAATACTACAGAGCGATCTGTCTCATTATTGTTTTCTTTCTATAAAGTCCCTGATTACCAGATAATAGACGGTTGTCTAATTTATCAGACGAAGGCAAATTATCATCATGTTTCAGTTTGCACTTTACTAACCACTAAACTAGTTTAAAAGAGTCCCAGTGAGAGTGGTGAAACAGCCACGACTTTCAATACCTGGTTTTCCCTGGCAAAGCACAAACAAGGTCAGTCTTTATCCGAGGGTTATTCTGGTTTTCCGTCGCACCCTCATTACACTATTGATTGAAGTTCGGAGGAAAATATGACCACAAGAAGACAATTTCTCAAAGTCGGTGCAATAACGGCAGGCGGGTTTTCCGTTCCCTGGAGATGGAGTTTGGCAGGCATGCCTGACAGTCCGCCGTTGGATCCAACCCTTATTCCTAAATTTGTGGATCCTCTGCCAATCCCGGCTGTGCTCAACCCCATTGGACATTCCACAAGCGCCGCATCGTACCGGGTAACAATGACCGAATTTCAACAGCAGGTGTTGCCGGCAGGCTTTCCGTCGACAACGGTCTGGGGTTATGAAGGTAGTTATCCGGGACCGACCATCGAGGCAAGGCGAAATAAACCGGTCGCAGTGAAATGGATCAATGAACTGCCCAATAACCATTTCCTTCCGATAGATACTACCTTGCACGGCTCTGAACCGTGGCAGCCAGAAGTACGAACAGTCGTGCACCTGCATGGCGCCCATACTAAACCCCAGTTCGATGGTTATCCGGAAGACTGGTATACCTCTAACCAGCGCAAAAACTTTGCGGTTCTCACTTACAAGAATGACCAGGAACCGGCGGCACTCTGGTACCACGACCACGCGGTGGGTAATACACGTTTAAACGTCTATGCTGGATTGGCGGGTCTATACAATATACGGGATGATTTTGAAGATGCGCTTAACCTTCCCAGTGGTAACTATGAGATTCCGCTGGTGCTTCAGGATCGATCTTTCACCGAAGATGGGTCGCTGTTCTATCCTTCGGTGTCACCGGTTCCAACAGCACCTGTCCCTTCAGTCATTCCGATATTTGCTGCTGACACGATAGTCGTCAACGGAAAAACCTGGCCCTATCTCGAGATCGAGCCACGCAAGTATCGCTTTCGCGTACTGAATGGTGCGAACGGCCGCCCGTTCAGGCTGCAGATAACTCCAGATGCAGCACCCGGTACATCGTTGCCTTTCCATCAGATAGGTACGGATGGAGGTTTGCTCGATGCGCCTGTTATGGTTGGACGAAGAGATGCGAGTGGCAACCCCGCTGGTCCGCAGGTAACAGTTGCTCCTGCAGAACGCGCAGATATCGTGGTGGACTTTTCGAGTTTCTCAGCGGGTGATGTATTGACGCTGGAGAATATCAGAATCCCGGACTTTCCATTTCATGATCCGGCGACGACAGGCCTGGTGATGAAGCTGAGGGTGGTCGAGAGCAGCGGGCCAGATACGAGTGTATTACCCGCCACACTGCGTCCAGTACCCAGGCTTGATCCGGCCGATGCAGTGAAGACACGCAACCTGACGCTGGACAGAGTAACCGATGAGTATGGCCGTCCCAAGTTTTTATTGGGTAACGCAAGGTGGATGGATCCGGTGACGGAAAAACCCCGACTGAATACAACAGAAATCTGGAATTTCATCAACACGACCCCGAACGGGCATCCAATGCATGTTCACCTGGTAACATTCGGTGTGCTCAGTCGCAGGCGATTCGATGTGGATATTTTTAATGCGACAGGAGAAATCGTTTACACCGGGCCTGAAATGCTCCCGCCTAATGAAAATGGGATGCGGGACATGGTGCGCGTACCTGCGGGTACTGTCGTGAAGATCATTGCTCACTTCGATATACCCGGTCGTTTTGTCTGGCATTGTCATCTACTTGACCACGAAGACCATGAGATGATGCGACCATTCGAGGTTGTACCCGGTAAGAAAAAAGGGCGGCGCTGATAATACGGTCGCTTGATCCTACAAGGCCAGCAGGTCGTTGACATACCCTGCTGATCAAGAAATTCGGGGCAGGGAACGATGATTGCGTATCGTTGCAGTCATTGTTCACTGGCCCCTTCCTCGCTTTTAAACAGTAACCGGGGGACAGTATACTTATTTCATTAGTATGCCATTTGCGATCAAGTGAATTAACACACAGCCCCCTGATTAGATAGTTTGAGTTAATTAGTATACCGTCCCCCGATTACGCAAATGACTTTTTACGTGATGCGCCATGGTGGCACGAACTACAACGATCTTGGGCTGTGCAACGACGACCCGAATGGTGATGTGCATCTGAACGATGTTGGAAAACAGCAGGCCCAGGCAGCAGCAGAGCAGCTGCGTGATGTTCGGCTCGACCGTATTATTGTCTCGCCCCTGTCGCGCACCCGTCAAACAGCGGAGTTCGTAAACCAGTATCACGGTACCCCGATTGAGGTCCATCCAGATATTACAGATATACGCCCCGGCTTTGATGG
>JBLYYR010000135.1:0-10493 GCA_048550195.1 Arenicellales bacterium | reverse complement strand
TAGGCCACGTTATGCAAAGTACTGAGAATCAAATGTTAGACGAATCAGTATCTCTAGCCCATTACTTTACATAACCACTTACTTTCCTAAATAGGCATTATGGAAAGCTTTGCATAATGCCTATTCGGGAAGTTGCTTTGGTTGAGGGCTTGTTACTTAATCCGAAAAGGCAATGAACAGAAACTAAAAATGGGATGAAACTGCTAAGCTGCCTTGAAAGACCATGTGACATTGGCCTCGCTAGCAGGGAAGATGAAATGCATGTGGATTAGATACAATAGGCGCAATCAGAAATACCTTCCTGCTGAATTAGAGAGAAAGGAATAATGCACTCACCACACCGCCCAAGCTAATTAAATCGTAGACTACCGACTAGTATTACTGAGGATTACTTAGTGAACCTCTGATTAATTCTGAGCGAAGTAGATTGTGATCTAAAACATCCAGATTTGAGGCGAAAAGCGCACGTAATAGCTAGCTATTGCGAAGGTTTTCAACAAAAAAGCTGGATATTTTAGGCGTAAGATACGAGTTCATGAATTGATCAGAGGTTCCTTAGGTAATCCCCCTGTTAATAATGGAGCACAATCGTTGATCACATTTATTTCGCCAGCCAGCTATTAACCCGCTCAAGATCTGCCACTTCCAGTTTGCCGGCAACCTGTTTTAATTGTAGCGTGCTCAGAATGAACTGGTACTTGGCAGTGATATAGTTGCGCTCCGAACCGTACAGGTCACGTACGGCATCAAGTACTTCTACGTTGGTATTTACGCCGGCCTTGAAGCCTTCACGCTTGGCTTCAACCGTACTTTTTCCTGCCTTGACCGCAGACTGCAATGCCTTCAGGCGGCTGATACCGCTTGTAATCGCCTGGAATGATGAACGTGACGTGCGGTCCACATTGCGGCGAACCGCTTCCTGTTGCTGCAGAGAAACCTGGTACTGCGAACGTGCCACATCGGTACCGGCCACAACGCCCCAGCCCTGAACGAGGGGAATAACCAGCCGCAGACCAACATTGCTGCCTTCCTGTGTGCGACCGGCACCGGTCAGGCTACCATCTGCATCAGAGTAAGAATGGGCGGCAACCACACCCAGCGTAGGGATGTGCTGCCCCTTGAGACGGGAAATCTCACGATCGGCCACTTCAACGGCACTGCTCGCAGAAAGGTATTCAAGATTGTTCTGTAACGACGTCTGCAGCCAGAAATCCACGCTGTTCGGTTCAGGGGGATCCAGCGGAGGCTTGTCGCTGGCAATCTGGCGCAGATCGCCCGGCATCTGGCCGGTCAGTTCCCTAAGTGCCTGCAATGCATCCCGTAGGGCGAAATCAGCTTCAACGACATTTGTTACCGCAAGCTGATAACGTGACTCGGTCGCATACAGGTTGGTTACCGTGCCGAGGCCAACGTTAAGGCGTTCTGTATCCAGTTGCAACTGCTCCTCGAGGGCCTGCTTCTCTGCCTCGGACACACGCAGGTTTTCTTTCGCAACCAGTGCATCTCCATAGATCTTCGCCACACGGAAGATCAAATTCTGCTGTGCCGAACGGAAATCGTAGCCAGCCCTTTCCACACTGAATTTTGCTTTCTTATAACCTTGCCAGGCAGGAACATCGAACAGCGTCTGATTGAAATTCACCTCCCAGTCATCCGCATTATAATCTGCTTCACCATCAAATCCCGGGATATTGTCTGAACTGGTAACCTTCAGACTTCGTTTCAGCGTACCGGCATTGGCACCGAGAAATGGCAATAAAGCAGAGCGGGCAATACCCAGTGCGGCCTGTTCTGCTTTGTAGGTATTCACGGCTGCCTGGTACACCGGATCCTGAGCGACAGCCAGCTGATAGGTCGTCATCATGTCATCTGCTGCAGCAATATTTACCAGCAGGCCGCTAACGGCGACTGAACATATAAATACCTTGATTGATTGACTCATTTTTTTCCTTGTTGAGTAACTTAAGGGCTCATCAAAAAGAATACTCATGATGATGATTGAAAGTATTATAGTGCAATAATACCTGAGCTGATAAGGATGAGAAGGGGCAAGGCTTGATTATGTGGATAAATAAATTCAATCTGACTCCGGTATTGATGCAATTTGCTGAATTATGGCATGCTGTTATCCATGTCCGGTAAAACCACTCTGAAGCGTAGCCTGTCACTACCAATGATGGTTCTTTACGGGCTCGGAACAACTATCGGCGCGGGTATCTACGCCCTGGTGGGTGAAATTGCCAAGGTAGCAGGTTATTACGCGCCCGTTTCTTTCCTTATTGCATCCCTGCTGGCGGGCTTCACGGCAATATCCTTTGCTGAGTTATGTGCCCGCTTCCCATATGCCGCCGGAGCAGCCTTATATGTAAAACAGGCCTTCGCCTCGAACAGGCTTTCTACCCTCGTTGGACTTTTTGTCATTGCTGCAGGTGTTGTTTCAGCTGCCGCACTGGCCAATGGCTTCATTGGATATTTACATCAATTTATAAATATAGATCGCCACATGGCGATTATTCTCGTCATTGCTTTACTGGGTATAATTGCGGCATGGGGCATTGCTGAGTCAGTCGCCATCGCCGCCCTGATCACTGTGCTTGAAATTGGTGGCCTGCTGCTGGTCATTGCTGTCAGTGGCGAAGGTTTACTTTCTCTGCCGGAAAGGTGGCCCGAACTGATACCCCCTGCAAAAATAACCGCATGGGGTGCTATCTATCTCGGCAGCCTGCTCTCTTTTTATGCCTTTATCGGGTTTGAAGATATGGTTGATGTAGCGGAAGAAGTAAAGGATGTAAAACGCAACCTGCCTGCTGCAATATTGCTTACCCTGGGCATTACCACGATACTCTACATAGTGCTGATGACCACGGCAGTCCTGTCTCTACCCCCGGCAGTACTTGCTGCCAGCAAAACACCCCTGGTTCAGCTCTATGAATTCCATACCGGGGAAAAAGCGATCCTTATCAGCGTGATAGGAATGTTCGCCATTATTAATGGTGCTCTGATCCAGATGATCATGGCCTCGCGCGTTATCTACGGTATGGGTTCACGTGGCCAGTTGCCGGCTTTGCTGGCGACAGTCCATCAACGCACACAAACACCGGTTTTCGCCACAGCCCTGGTCACATCTATTGTGCTAGTACTAGCATTGATTGGGCGTCTCGCTTCTCTGGCTGAAATCACCTCAACAATAATGCTGACTATTTTCTCGCTGGTGAATCTTGCCCTGTGGCGTATCAAGCACAAAGACCCGCGTCCTGAAGGCGTTAAAACATTTCCTTTATGGATACCCGTGGTGGGGTTCTTTGTTAGCTTTGCATTTGTGTTGAAAAAGCTTATTGGATTGTTGATTTGACTGGAAGAAGGATAAAGGATTAAGGACCAAAGACTAAAGGAAAAGAAAAACTGAAGTCAAAGACGGGCACCTTCCCGGTTTTCCTTAGTCCTTAGTCCTCAATCAAACGGATGCCGCAGAATAATCGTCTCTTCACGATCAGGCCCGGTCGAAATAATATCAACCGGCGCCTCAATCAGCTCCTCGATCCGTTTCAGGTAGGCTTTGGCATTGGCTGGCAGGTCATCGTATGATTTCGCGCCTGCAGTAGTTTCTGACCAGCCGGCAATTTCTTCATACACTGGCTCGCAGCGTTCCAGACGATCGGCATCGCCCGGGGTATCATGAATGATTTCACCATCGAGCCGATAGGCCGTAGCAATTTTCAGTGTCTTCAGGCCATCAAGCACATCAAGTTTGGTGATGCACAGCCCGGTAAAGCCATTGACCTGACGTGAACGCTTAAGTGCAACAGCATCCAGCCAGCCGCAACGTCGTTTGCGGCCTGTAGTCGCACCGAACTCGGCACCTTTGGCACCCAGATGATTGCCATCGCCATCTTCATCGAACAGTTCGGTCGGGAACGGGCCGCCACCGACACGGGTAGTGTAGGCCTTGACGATGCCAAGTGTGTAATCCAGTGTAGAGGGTCCTACCCCGGTGCCGCTGGAGGCATTGCCGGCGATGGTATTGGATGAGGTGACATAGGGATATGTGCCATGGTCAATATCCAGCAGCATGCCCTGTGCGCCTTCAAACATAATGGATTTGCCATCACGTCTATATTTATCCAGTAGTGCAGGTACATCGGCGACAACAGATTTTAGTTTGTCACCTAACGCCAGGGTCTCATCCAGTGACTTCTGATAATCAACAGTTTCATGTTTGAAGTAATGTTCAAGCATGTAGTTGTGATATTCCATCACATGGCGTAATTTTTCTGCAAAGGCGTCCGGGTTTGCCATATCACCTACGCGTAAGCCACGGCGGGCGACCTTATCTTCATAAGCCGGACCGATGCCGCGCCCCGTTGTACCAATAGCCTTGTTACCGCGCGCAATTTCGCGGGCCTGATCCAGTGCGACATGGTGTGGCAGGATGATCGGTGCCGCATCTGAAATCTTTACCCGTGAGCGAGCATCGATGCCTTTTGCTTCAACTTCCAGCAATTCCTCTTCCATCGCTGTCAGAGATAGAACAACACCGTTACCAATCAGACAGTCGACATTATCGCGCAGGATACCTGAAGGTATAACGTGCAGAACGGTCTTCTCACCATTTATCACCAGGGTATGACCTGCATTATGGCCACCCTGAAAACGTGCGACGGCATTGGCGCGATCCGTCAGCAGGTCAACTATCTTGCCCTTGCCTTCATCACCCCATTGAGTTCCTATCAGAACGACACTTTTACCCATAACTATACCCACATATACCCGGTTGTACTTTTGTTAGCGTGATTAAAGATATTTATAAACTGCTTATTGCATTATCCACTTGCCATCCAGCCTGACCAGATTAGCTGCATTTTTACCGTCTGTATCTGTTTGTTCATTGCCATAACAATAAGCAACCCGCTTGCCATCCAGACGCAACTGTCTGACCACACCCAAGAGTTCAGGATCATCGCTATCCGGCGCATAAATTATCGTAGACGAGTCGTCCGCACCTGTATCAGATTGTTTGCTCAGCCCTGAAATAGCACGAAGATCAAGACTGAAGCCTGTTGCCGGTCTGGCTCTGCCAAAATCGATACCGATATCATCATAGCGCCCACCATATGCTATTGCCCGGCCTGAGCCATGAGTGTAGACAGAAAAAACCAGACCATTGTGGTAACTCTTGCCTTTCAGTTCAGCGAGATCATAGTAAAGACGTGTAACTGGCAGACGTTTTTTTAAACTGCCGGCAATGCGTGACAGATTTTGAAAGGCTGCTTTGACTTCTTCTGAGGCCACAGAAAATTTTTCTACCACCTCATGCAGGCTATCTACCTCACCACTGCTTACCGTCATTAAGATAAACAGTTCTGAGGCTTCTGATGACAGGCCCAGTGATTGACAAAGCTGTGCAACATCATCCCCGGCATGGCTGCTGATCGCTTCTACCAGTTGATCCTGAGCCTCAACATTCAGGCTCTCTGCTGCGGCCAGTGCCTGAAATATACCCATGTGTCCAAGATCAACATGCAGTTTATCTAGCCCCATGCTATGCAGTGTTTCTACCAGCAGTTCGACAATCTCTACATCGGCCTGGTAGCCTTTCACACCGAACAACTCGGCTCCTAGCTGTAACGGAACACGCGAACAGCCCAGACAATCCGGACGAGTGCGCAGCACAGGCCCGAAATAGCAAAGGCGGCTTGCCCCGTCATTTCCTAAGTAATGGGCATCGATGCGGGCGACCTGCGGCGTCATGTCTGCACGCACACCCATCATCCTTCCGCTCATCTGATCCGTCAGTTTAAAGGTTTCAATTTCCAGGCCATGCCCTGCCCCTGTGAGCAGGGAATCAAGATATTCCATCAACGGTGGCATCACCAGGTCGTAGCCCCAGCTATCAAGCAGGTCCAGCACTTTTCGGCGCAGCTTTTCTATTCGAGCAGCTTCTGTCGGCAGTGTTTCCTCGACACCGACTGGCAGCAGCCAGCGATCACCGCGACTCAAAGATGGATTAGCATTACTCATAACACAATGTCAGGATCCTGACCCGTTTCGAACAAGGGTCAACAGTACGGCACCGACTACCATGACAATCAGACCCATTGTTCGCAATTGACTATTACTGATCTTCTCCATCATCTCCAGCATCTTGCGATACCTGTCAGGATTCAGGAAAGGTAGTATGCCTTCAAATATCAGCAACAGGGCAATCGCAGTAAAGAGGTCATTCCAGTCCATTATCAATTTCGTAAATATTATTGAACCGGGTTTTTCAGGTACTTGAAGAAATCACTTTCCGGGTCAACAACCATCATCGCATCCTTATCCTTAAAGGTATTCTTATAGGCTTCCAGACTACGATAAAAAGAGAAGAACTCTGCATCCTGTGAGTAGGCTTCAGCATAAATACGTGTTGCCTCTGCATCGCCTTCACCACGCGTGATCTGGGCTTCACGCTCAGCTTCAGCAACGATGATCTGTGACTGACGATCTGCATCAGCACGCAGACGTTCTGCAGCTTCCGCACCGCGGGCTCTCAGGTCCTTTGCTACCCTGCCACGCTCTGCTTCCATTCGGTCATAAACAGACTGGGATATTTCCGGCACTAAATCTACACGCTTCAGGCGTACATCGATGACCTCGAGACCGTATTTCTCTGCTTCACGGTTGGTATTTTCCTGCACAATCTTCATTATCACGTCACGATCACCGGAAATGACATCGGTCACCGAGCGCTTGCCAAATTCGGTCTTGAGTCCATCATTAACCAACTGGCGTAATCGCTTACTGGCAGTGCTTGACTGGCCACCCACAGAAACAAAATACTGCGTGGTGTCGATGATGCGCCATTTAACAAACGAATCGACGACCAGGCCCTTCTTTTCTACAGTGATGTACAGTTCAGGATCAGCATCCATGGTTTGCACCCGTGCATCAAAATACCGAACATTATTGATAAATGGTAATTTTATTCGCAGGCCGGGTTTGTCATCGGCACGAATAATTTCACCAAATTTGAAAACAATTGCTCTTTCCCTTTCATCAACAGTGTAAAAGATGCCTGAGGCGATCAATGCCAGGACGAACAGAATAATAGCTATTACTGGTAATTTCGATGACATGTGCTATCTCCTGTCTGTACGGCTAGATCGGCTATCACGCTGCCGGTATTCATCAATTTTCTTTCTGACTTCAATTAATGAATCACTGGGCATCGTGGCATCAGTAACGATATCCTTAGATTCATAACGATTCAGCATACGATCAAGAGGCAGGTACATAATGTTGTTACTGTTCTTCTGGTCAACCATTACAAGATTACTGCCAGACAGAACTTTCTCGATACCATCAAGGTACATACGCTCACGTGTCACACCCGGTGCGGCGTTAAACTCCTTAAGAATGCTGGTAAAGCGAGAGCCTTCACCTTCAGCCTGAGCAATTACCGTTGCCTTGTAGGCCTCTGATTCCTGAACAATTCGCGCCGATTTCCCCCTGGCCCTTGGAATGATGTCATTTGCATAGGCTTCTGCTTCATTCTTGTACCGCACTTCATCTTCACGAGCCTTTACCGCATCATCAAACGCTGGTTTTACTTCACTGGGGGGCAAAGCGTGCTGCATATCAACTGACACGATCTCTATACCGGATTCATAACGATCTAGGATGCGTTGCAATATCGCACTGGTCTCGCTGCCAACGATTGATCGACCACTGGTTATAACATCATCCATTGAAGTCTTGCCGACGACTTCCCTGGCAGCCGCTTCAGTAGATGAGCGAACCAGGACTTCCATCTGGTCGCTAACATTAAAAAGAAAATCATTGGCATTGGAAATTCGGTACTGAACAGCAAAGGCAATATCAATAATATTTTCGTCTTCAGTCAGCATCAGTGATTCTCGCTGTACTGTTTGTCTGGAATTGTTCAGCGTGGAACGATATCCGACCTCAACCGTCTGAACTTTTTCAGTGTTGACAACAATTTTTGATTCTATTGGAGCTGGAAGATGCCAGTGCAATCCAGCAGAGGTTGCTTCCTGAAATTTTCCAAATCGCAAAATCACGCCAGTTTCACCCTGCTGGATAGTGTAAAAGCCGGTAGCCAGCCAGATGCCGGCAAGCACAACCAGTATCACCAGCACACCCGTGATACCAAACGATTTACCATCGCCACTACCGCTGCCAGTCTTACTGCCGCGTCCATTGTCACCACCGAAAAGGCTGCTGAATTTTTTCTGTAGGTTTTTTACGATCTCGTCGAGATCGGGCGGACTGTCCGGGTTATTCTTGTTTCCCCAGGGATCTTTTCCGTCTGAGCCACCAGGCTGATTCCATGGCATCGCTAGTGTTACTCCTATTACTATTCAAGGACGAGGGATTCTATCTTGAATTTGAGCTTTCGCATAGTTAAAAAAGGGGGAAAGGAGGAAAGGGGAAAAGAGGAAAGGGAGAAGTAAGCGCATTACGGGATATGCTGGAATCCCGGTTTTTGTCTGAGACGGATGAAAATCGAAAAAATTCGCGCGGGGTCGCACCTCCCAAAAAATCTCAGCCCCTTTCCTCCTTTCCCTCTTTCCCCCTTTCCCCTGTGGTTTCCCTGTGCAGCCAGGCCATATCTGCCTGACTTCCCTCAATTTCCATTTCCCAGTCTCCATTCTCATGCATAGACTGATGCAGGATACTGAATCGCTGATATATTTTTGCCCGCAAGCCGCCTTCTGCGACGGGAACGGTAACGGTCTGGCGAAAGCGTAAACGGCTGAAATGTTCATCCACGGCCTGCAGCAGATACTCCATTCCTTCGCCGCTGTGGGCTGACAGCCATACCTTTGTTATAACGCCCTCTTCATTTCTTTCCAGTCCCGCCTCACGATCCACCAGGTCTACCTTGTTGAAAACCGTGATAACCGGAATATCGCTAGCCTCAATTTCCTTCAGGACTTCATTCACCTGTTCGATATTTTCATTCCTGCGATCAGATGAGCGATCAACAACATGCAGTAATAAAGCCGCATCGCTGACCTCTTCCAGCGTAGAATGAAAGGCCTCTACCAGCGAATGCGGCAGGTGGCTAATAAATCCAACGGTGTCCGTCAGAATGATATGCCCGGCATTTGGCAAATCCAGACGTCTCATGGTCGGATCCAGGGTAGCAAACAGCTGATCGGCCTGATACACCCCTGCGCCGGTCAAATAATTGAAAATTGATGATTTCCCGGCATTGGTGTATCCCACCAGTGAAACCGTTGCGACAGGGATCTTCTTTCTGGCTTTGCGTCGATGTGATCGGCGTTTTCTAACCTTTTCCAGCCGTGCTCGCAGGGATTTTATCCGTTGCCCCAGTAATCGGCGATCGGTTTCCAGCTGGGTTTCACCCGGGCCTCTGAGTCCTATACCCCCTTTCTGCCGTTCAAGGTGGGTCCAACCTCTGATCAATCGGGTTGATAAGTGGCGAAGCTGGGCAAGCTCTACCTGTAATTTTCCTTCGTGACTTTTTGCCCTGGTGGCAAAGATGTCCAGAATCAGTCCGGTACGGTCAATTACGCGGCACTCCAGTACACGTTCGAGGTTTCTTTCCTGAACCGGCGAAATGATATGGTTGATAAGCACCAGTTCTGCACCGGTGTCTTTCAGTACCTGATGTATCTCCTCAGCCTTGCCCTTGCCGACAAACAATGCCGGGTCAGGGCTACGCCGACTGCCGGTAATCTGTGCTACCGGCAAAGCGCCTGCAGAACGGGCAAGCAGATTCAGCTCCGCGAGAGATTCCTCATCACGCTGACGGTTGAAATGAATGTGGACAAGGACGGCCGGCTCAGCGCCATCATTTATCGATAGATCTGCTATGGATCGTTGGCTTGAATCTTCTGTCAGGTCATTGATTGCCGGCACTATCCGTATCCGAATGATCGAGTTGAAGTTTTACTGCTCGAGATGGCACTACTGTTGAAATGGCGTGCTTGTATATCATCTGGCTGACCGTGTTTTTTAGTAGCACAACAAATTGATCGAAGGATTCAATCTGCCCCTGCA
The DNA here is from genome assembly GCA_048550195.1 of Arenicellales bacterium. Lineage (GTDB taxonomy): Bacteria > Pseudomonadota > Gammaproteobacteria > BMS3Bbin11 > BMS3Bbin11 > BMS3Bbin11. The sequence goes on along the minus strand of JBLYYR010000135.1, from coordinate 464 downwards.
ACTTAATACCATTCACCAGAAAAATAGAAACGGGTACCCTTTCCTTACGGAGTGTATTTAGATATGGGTCTTGTAGTGATTGCCCTTTTTGTTGTGACATGTTGTTACTCCTTTAATAATTATTTATTGTTTTCAGTGTTGCTGAGGATTTTGCTATCCAATCGAAAGCTCTGCACCCAGGTCAGAAAAAGGCCTGTCATGGGCTTCATCTATATACGACACGTTAGATCCTGCCAGGTTCCTGATAGTAAGTTAATCGCGCCCTCATCGTCTCATCCATTGTCTATACCGTGCAAGCTATCCCTATTATCAGCAGGCAACAGATTAAACACTAGTCTTTTTCAGAATAAATTCCAACACTTTTTCTGGATAATCTTCATCTTTAGAGTCAAACCATTTCAACTCGCGGTCATTCCTAAGCCAGGTTAGCTGCCGTTTTGCCAATTGACGCGTGCTGTAAAGGC
>JBLYYR010000134.1:0-10701 GCA_048550195.1 Arenicellales bacterium | reverse complement strand
GAACGGATTGTTTAGCAGCAAAGTAGGTTAATGGGCAAATCTGCAACTAACTAAGAACGAACAGGAAGATCGATGAAAAAAGTGAAAGGAAAGAAATACAGTTATCGTACGGTTAACGATGGCTTTTCCTGGAAAGCAGAAATTTTGAGGCGGAAAACATCCGCTGAAACTGTTATATCAAAAAGCCAGAGTGGCTTCAGTACTGAAACGGATGCACAGGAGTGGGGGGAAAGTGAGCTAAAGTCTTTCTTGCTGAGCCTGAAAAAAAGAAATGTGCGTCATTCAGCACAGCGTGAGAAAAAGGCCAAAGAAATACCTCGCCCTGACAGTGATATAAAGAATAATGATAAATGAAAAAAAATGAATTCAAACCCAATACTGCACTGATCCGAGTTGCACCAGACGCTACCAAAGCAGCAGCAGGCTGTAACGGGAAAAATAGTGTAGAGAGATTACCTGAAGGTGAATGAAATGATTAGAATTTTAAAAAATCCAAATCCACTGATCGCATTTATAGCGACAGTCGTCGCACTAAGCCCGGTTGCAACCCTGGCAGCTGATGAAATTGTGGTGTACACAGCGCGCAAGGAGCACCTTGTGAAACCGCTATTTGATGCCTACACGAAGAAAACCGGTATTACAATAAAATATATTACTGACAAGGCCGCACCTCTGTTAGCACGTTTACAGGCCGAAGGAATGAATTCCCCGGCTGATATGCTGATCACGGTCGATGCCGGTAATTTGTGGCAGGCTGCTGAGAGAGGTGTCTTATCACCGGTGACGTCAGAAACACTGGAGAAAAATATACCTCCACATCTACGTGATCCGGAAGGACGCTGGTTCGGTTTATCTGTCAGAGCACGCACCATTGTCTATGCCACTGACCGTGTCAAACCCGATGAGTTGAACAACTATGAAGATCTGGCTGGTCCTCAGTGGAAAGGCCGTCTGTGTTTGCGCACTTCGAAGAAAGTCTATAATCAGTCGCTGGTTGCCATGATGATAGCGCAGAAAGGTGAGAAGGAAACAGAAACTATCATCAAAGGCTGGGTGGATAACCTGGCTACTGCTCCATTTTCAAATGACACCAGAACGATGGAAGCAATCGCTGCAGGACAGTGTGATGTGGGCATCGTGAATACCTATTATTACGGTCGTTTACTGAAGAAAGAGCCTGCTACCAAACTGGCCCTGTTCTGGCCGAACCAGAATGATCGTGGTGTGCACGTGAATATCTCTGGTGCTGGCATTATCAGTAATGCCAGCAACCGACAGCAGGCTATCAAGCTGCTGGAATGGCTATCAGGCACGGAGGCACAAAATATATTTGCCAGCCTCAATATGGAATACCCGGCCAATCCTGCTATCCAGGCCGATGCCAGTGTTACCGCCTGGGGAAAGTTTAAGCAGGATCAATTGAATGTCACTAAGGCGGGTGAACTGCAGGCACAATCTGTCATGCTAATGGATCGGGCAGGATACAAGTAGTGGAGCCCGAAAGAATGCTGTGATTTATCCGCTATGGTCATAAGGAATATCCCGGTTCTAAAAATCGTCACAGTCATGCTCGCCATGATTGTGCTGATGCCTTTGCTGATAGTATTCTCCGGTTGGATGCATGCTGGAAATGAAGTATGGCAGCATCTGGCACAAACCGTACTTGCTGACCTGCTTAAAAATACCGCCTGGCTATTATTGGGTGTAGGTATTGGTGTCACTATTTTAGGTGTTGGCCTGGCATGGCTGACGACTCGCTGTGAATTTCCAGGTCGCCGTTTTTTTGACTGGGCCTTGATGCTGCCACTGGCCGTACCTGCCTATGTGATGGCATTTGTGGCATTGGGCTTACTGGATTTTACCGGGCCGGTACAAACTACTCTGCGTGAAATGCTGGGGAGAAGCAATGTCTGGTTTCCTGAAGTACGTTCTACAGGCGGGGTGATCACGGTCATGACATTGGTTCTTTATCCCTATGTATATATGCTGGCGCGCTCATCATTTATTACACAGGGGAACAGTACGGTAGAAGCCGCACGCAGTCTGGGTTTGAGCGCATGGGCTGCCTTTTTCCAAATCAGCATTCCTACAGCACGTCCGGCTATCATTGCCGGCCTGTCTTTGGCACTGATGGAAACACTGGCTGACTTCGGCACTGTTGCTATTTTTAACTATGACACGTTTACAACAGCTATTTATAAGGCCTGGTTCGGCCTGTTTAACTTACAGGCTGCATCCCAGCTGGCCTCATTCCTTCTGATACTGGTGGTCATTGCATTAACGGCAGAAAGGCAATTGCGTGGGAAGGCAAAATATCACGAGGCTACACGCAGCACAAATGTATACCGTTATCATCTGACGGGCTGGCATCGTTGGGGTACGCTGTTCATCACAAGTACCATACTACTGCTGGCATTTATTGTCCCTGTTATACAGTTAAGCATATGGGCATGGGGAGCCCTGTCTGAAGACATGGATAAGCGCTATATAAGCCTGTTATTGCATACACTGATGCTTGGGGGAATGGCTGCCAGCTTAACGGTTATCAGTGCAATGATATTGGCCTTTACCCGTCGCACACATAATGACTTTGTGGTGCGGACTTCAGTTAATATTGCAACATTAGGGTACGCATTGCCCGGATCGGTGCTGGCTGTCGGTATCATGTTGACTTTCACCAGTTTAGATAATGTACTGGCAACTATTGCAACGTTGTTCGGCTGGCAACCACCTGGTCAGATACTGACTGGCAGTGTTTTTGCTCTGGTAATGGCCTATGTAGTGCGTTTCCTGGCCGTCGCCTACGGGCCGATAGAAAGTGGTCTGGGTCGTATCCGTATCAGTATTGCTGAAGCAGCACGCGGCCTGGGTGATAGCCCGATGGCCACCCTGTGGCGCGTCTATCTGCCCCTGTTACGGCCGGGTTTGTTTACCGCTGCTTTACTGGTTTTTGTCGATGTAATGAAAGAAATGCCTGCAACTATGTTACTGCGCCCCTTTGGCTGGGACACGCTGGCTGTGCGGATTTATGAAATGACGTCGGAGGGGGAGTGGGAACGTGCAGCCTTGCCCGCGATAAGCTTGATACTCGTTGGTCTCATTCCTGTTATTGTACTGGTCAAACGCTCTGCAAAATACCAGGGCAGGAACTAGTGCTCCTTCAAGATGATAATTCAGGGTTCAGCGTTCCTGTGGTCTTCCGCGGCAAGGCACAGTACGCGCAGGCAATGGTTGTTCCCTTGTCAAGTACTGTAACGCTGCCGAGGGAGGCCATAGGAGCGCCCGAAGGGTTGGTCTGTCAGAACGTTCAAGGCAGTGTTGCACCTCTTGCAAAGGACTATGGCCATTCGCTGCGAGGTGCGCCTTACCATGAACGCTGACAGTCCAACTGAACCCTGAATTATCACCTTGTAGGAGTACCAGATATGTCAGAAATACTGGAGATTAAATCGATACACTGCGGCTATGAAAATACCGTTGTCGTCAAAGATTTTAGCTTGAATCTTCGTGATACCACACAGAGCTGTTTGCTGGGACCAAGCGGTTGTGGCAAAACAACGGTACTTCGGGCCATTGCTGGATTCGAACCGATTACTGATGGTGAAATAATTCTCAACGGCAAGGTGATTTCATCAAAAGCTGTCCAGATTCCCCCTGAACATCGGGGTATTGGCATGGTCTTTCAGGACTACGCTCTTTTTCCACACCTGACTGTGGCAGCCAATGTGTCTTTTGGCCTGCGCAAACAAGGAAAAAAGAGGCAGCGAAAAGTAGCCGGAGAAATGCTGGAACTAGTGGGTCTGGAAGGCCATATGGAACGTTATCCGCATGAACTGTCTGGTGGTCAACAGCAGCGTGTCGCTGTGGCGCGTGCGTTGGCTCCTGAGCCGCCCTTGCTGCTGATGGATGAGCCCTTCTCTAATCTTGATAGTGATTTACGTGAACGGCTGGCGCTGGATATACATGAGATATTACGTCAGCGGCAAACAACTACCTTATTTGTTACCCACGATCAGGAAGAGGCATTTATTTTTGGTGATCATATTGCGGTAATGAATGAAGGCTCTATTCAACAGTGGGACATGCCGTATAACCTCTATCATGAACCGGCAAACAGGTTTGTCGCTGACTTTATCGGTCAGGGGCGCCTGATCGAAGGTGTGCTTGCCAGCCATGAGTCAGTACAGACCTCATTGGGCTTACTGGCGGGAAACCGTTCCTATGAATGGCCACCCGAAACACTGGTCGATGTTTTATTGCGCCCGGATGATATTTTGCTAGGTGTAGATGGGGGCGTAGACTGCCTGATAACCGACCGGCATTTCAAAGGAGCTCAAATTATGTACACCCTGCGTACACCGGGTGGCGATGAATTGCTATCACTGGTTCCAAGTCATCTTGATATCAATATCGGGCAGAAGGTAAAAGTTGCGGTGGATGCGGAGCATCTGATTGTATTCAGGCAGTAGGGTGGGGTTGATTTCATTTTTATTCTTTTACTTAAGATTGCTACTATATAATTCTAAAACTAGCAGCAGGATGTCCTGATGAATATTTCAGTAAATCAGACGAAGCATTTGATAGCAACCACCCTCTGTGTAGCAGCTCTACTGGCAATATTTTCTGTTTCGAGGTTGAACGATCGCCGGATATTACGGTGACCAACTCGTGATCTACAACGCGCATACACTGAAGAAAGTAAAGACGGTACCAATGGATGTGCCCGCCGGTGTGTTCTCACACCTCGCCAGCTTATCTGAGCATCGCAGGGAACTCGAAGGGCAAGCATGCGGGTGCTCTTTCTTTTGGTTACTTTTTCTTTGAGCAAGCAAAGAAAAGTCACTCGCGCATGAGGCGCGAAAAACCCATAACAATTTAAGAAATTGAAAAATGAATTGAATCCGGCCTTGTACAGCACAAAATAAAAAAAACTGCACTTGCAGTCTCAAGCCCGAAACGGCATTCTCCCCCGCCATGGAACAGGCATTGGAAATCTTACAAAAAACCTTTGGTTATGATGAATTCCGTCATAATCAGGCAGATATCGTTCAAACACTGCTGGATGGCAACGATGCACTGGCCCTGATGCCTACCGGCGGTGGAAAATCTTTGTGTTATCAGATTCCGGCCATCTGTAGACCCGGTACCGGTATTATTATTTCACCGTTGATTGCACTGATGCAGGATCAGGTGGATGCCTTGAAACAGCTAGGCATCGCATGCGCATTTATCAATTCCACACTTGATCGGGAAAGCCAGCGTGCGATTGAAAAAGCCCTGATTAATAATGAGCTGGATTTACTGTACATCGCACCGGAACGCTTACTCAATGAATACACTCTCAGTCTATTAGAGCGTAGTCAGATATCGCTTTTTGCGATTGATGAGGCGCACTGCGTGTCGCAATGGGGGCATGACTTTCGTCCGGAATATCAAAGATTGTCGTTGTTGCATCAACGGTTTAGTAATATACCTCGCATAGCACTCACGGCTACAGCAGATGAAGCAACGCGCGTTGAGATAGAGAGCCAACTGGATCTACACCAGGCCAGAACCTTTATCAGCAGCTTCGATCGAAAGAATATCTGTTATCAGGTTGTTGAGGGGAAGAATGGTCGGGATCAATTATGGCAGTTCCTTGAAAAAGAGCATCCTCACGACTCAGGGATAGTTTATTGCCTGTCGCGTAAGAAAGTAGAAACAACAGCGGAATGGTTGACGGCCAGAGGGCGTACGGCACTGCCGTATCACGCAGGCCTCAGTGACAGTTTGCGCCAACACCACCAGAAACGTTTCTTGCGAGACGAGGAGATAATTATCGTCGCTACCATTGCCTTCGGCATGGGTATCGACAAACCCGATGTTCGTTTTGTAGCACATCTCAGTCTGCCAAAGAGTATCGAAGCCTATTACCAGGAAACCGGCCGTGCCGGACGAGACGGCCTGCCGGCAAATACCTGGATGAATTATGGACTGCAGGATGTCATCTCACTGCGCCAGATGGTTCAATCCAGTGAGGCAGCTGAAACATTTAAACGTGTTTCCATACAGAAACTTGAAGCCATGCTGGGTCTATGTGAATCAGCATTATGCAGACGCCAGACGCTACTTGCCTACTTTGGAGAAACGCTGGATGAACCCTGTGGTAACTGTGACAACTGCCTGACACCACCTGAACTCTGGGATGCCAGCGAAGCTTCACAAAAGGCGCTATCCTGTGTATATCGAAGTGGACAAAGGTTCGGTGTCAACTATCTGATCAATATCCTGCGAGGTAAGCAGGATGATCGAATTCAGGCCAATGCCCATGATGCACTGTCTACCTTCGGTATCGGTGCTGACGACAGTGTTCAACACTGGCGGACACTGTATCGCCAGTTGATCGCACTGGGTTACCTGGAAGTGGACCCAGAAGGCTATGGCGCAATACGCCTGACGGAAAAATGCCGGCCGTTATTGCGAGGAGAGACAGGACTTAAACTTAGACGGCAACCCGCAACGGATAAAAGTCCTGGCAAAAGAAAAAGACGCCAGACTGCTGAAATACTGGACGAAGACCAATCCTTGTTTAATGATTTACGTAGCTTACGTAAAGAGTTCGCTGATGCTCAGGGTGTGCCGCCCTATGTGATTTTTCACGATACCACACTGGCAGCTATCGCGCAGCATCGTCCCGGGGATACGGCTTCATTGCTGGGCATTCCAGGAATCGGTCAACACAAGCTGGATCACTATGGCGAGCGAGTAATTGAAGTAGTTCGTGAACATATAATGTCAGCATAAAAAACTCAACAGGCAGGAGTAAGCAAAACTTCTGCAGATATTCGGCTTCTTTCCATTTTGTATTTCTACAAAAAGTAGAGGCTACACCAAATTGATTTAAAGCAATGAAATTTAACGCGATTTATAGTATATATAAATCAGCTAAAGGATAAGTAACGAGTCTAATACTGCAAATCAGGAAGAGGAGTTTTGCCATGAGAAGAATCTATTTTTTATTGCCGGATGTTGAGCTTGCACGCAAGGTGGTTGATGAACTGCTGCTTGCCCGCATTGATGTGAATCATATCCATGTCATCGCAAAAGAAGGCACTGCCATGAAGGACCTGCCGGAAGCTACTCTGGCACAAAAGAGCGATGTTGTAACGGCCCTGGAACGTGGCATTGGGGTTGGCGGAGCAACCGGCCTGCTTGCTGGAGTGGTCGCCGTAAGTTTTCCTCCCGCTGGTCTGGTGCTTGGTGGTGGCGCGTTATTAGGGATTGCATTAGCAGGTACGGGATTTGGTGCATTGATGTCTACAATGATCGGTGTAAGTGCGCCGAATAGTCGTCACAAGCAGTTTGAGGATGCGATTCAAAAGGGCGAGTTATTAATGCTAGTGGATGTCCCCAAAGATCGGGTTGATGAAATCGAGGCGATGGTTAAACAGCAACATTCTGAAGTGGATATTGAAGGTACGGAACCTACGATTCCTGTCTTTCCATAAAACCGGGTCTATTTAAAAATAATGGATCAGAGAGGAATGGCATAACTGATTGATATGCAGGCATATCTAATTATTCAAGAACCATAAGGTTGAATCACAATCCGGTGTATGGCTGTGATTTAGCTCAGGCTTTTACCGGTGGACATTGAGGTTCAGATGACCATACCAGTAGAGGGCAATTGGAATGCCTGATAACTTCTGCTGTTACAGATTCATTCATGGCCCGTTGATTGCCATCATCACCATGTGTCGCCATAGAAACAAGGTCGATAGCCATTTCATCGATCCTGTCCAGGATTTCGCGGATGGGTCTTTTATAAGTAGTCATATCAAGTGAGACTTTCAAACCCTTATTTGCAAGGGTAACACTCTGTTCCTGCAGTTTTGCCCTGATAGCTGTTTTTTCATCTTCAGATTCAGCTTTTTCTATTTCGTCATGAAACATTATGACTTCAGAATCATGCATTAGGGCAAATTTTTCAACACAGCTGAGTATTGCTGAAGATGCAGCTGTACCATCAAGAGGTACCAGGATACGTTTGAATAAATGCTCTGTACGCTTATCGGCTGGTTCAGGCCGGGAACTGTGCAGGATGAATACTGGGCAGGGAGATTGTTTTAGAACCTGTTCGGTAACACTACCCTGCCGTATACGTTCAATTCCAGACCGGCCATGTGTTGACATGAGTATTAGAGTGGCAGGCAACATTACGGCCATTTTTATAATTTCGTGGACCGGGTCGCCGATGCGTGATTCGCGTTCGACATTCCAGCTATCCTGCTTTAGTCCTTTGTGTATCTCATTTACATTGGGGTGAATTTCTATGGACGCATTTGTTGTGTCAACATTTGGTGATACATGCACCAGAACAATCTGGCTCTCAGACTGAGACGCTATTGATCGAATATAGAGCAGGATTTCACTGGGAGATTCAGTGCCATCTATTGGGATAAGTATTGTTTGCTGCATATCTTTCCTCCCTTTTCGTGGTTTCTCTTCTCATTTGTATATAAATACCACCTGAAGTCAGAAGTAACTTTGATCTATGTCAACATGTGAACAGGAAAGTTAAAGTTTTTACGTATGCATAGCTGGCAATAACGTGCGATTCAGGCCTGAATATGACATGATTTAACGCTCAATCAGGCTATTCAGTATAATTCGAAGTGCCAAATATGTTGCCCGCCCAGAAACCTATATGAAATCTGTCAGTCAACGCCTTCTGCAAGGTGGACTTATTGCTGTGATTGGTAAGAGCGCAGTTGCCATTGGCGTAGTGCTGGTTAACGCGCTTGTAGCACGCCTGCTGACACCTGAAGAAACGGGGCTGTTCATGCTGGCCTTGAGCATTGTTACCGTTGCTGCAGTTATTGCAGACTTTGGCTTTGGAAAAACTTTGTTACGCACCATTCCTGATGCCATAGCGAATGGGGACAATGTGCGCGCGCTGTCTCATATCCGACATGTGTTTATTGCGGGCTCGCTAACTATTCTTGCCACCGCAGTAATTCTGGTTAGCCCCTTTGGTGTCTGGATGGCCGGGAAACTGTCACACGGGACGTTGCTGGGAGAACTGATGCCGCTGGTTGCCCTGTGGCTAATAGTTACGGTAGTGATAAGTCTGTTGGCAGAAATCTGCCGGGGTTTTCATCACATAGCTGCGGCAATATTTTTCGGTGGTGCGTTGACAGGCCTTGGTAATATTCTAATTGTATTATTTCCCCTCTGTATCGCATGGTATCTCTCAGTAGAAATATCTCTCAAGCAAGTGATTAGTCTGTTCATAGTTGCGGGTATTATTCTAGGAGTTCTTGCTACATTGAAACTGCTTAAACGGCTAAAAGGTCAGGATGGTACGGCTGATAGCTCTATTAAACGACTTTTTGCAATGGCCTGGCCATTCTGGGTTTCAAGCCTGGCACTAATACTGCTGACTCATGCAGAGATATGGGTACTGGGTTATATGCGACCTCCAGATGAAGTGGCTGCTTTTGCCCTTGTCGGCAGGCTTGCACTGTTAGTCAGCTTCCCGCTGATCATTGTAAATAGTGTATTGCCACCTTTGATCTCTGAGTTGTATGCAAAAGAAAATATTAAGAAGATGGAACATATGCTGCGTATCTCGGCAGGTTTAACGACCCTGTGCTCGCTGGTAATTTTTCTTGCGCTGCTGATGCTAGGCGACTGGCTGCCACGGGTTCTGTTTGGTGATTATTTTTCCGGCAACTGGAACATCATGATGATACTCGCTGCAGGCTGGTTATTTCATGTCTGGGCAGGTTCCGGTGGTTTTGTATTAAATATGACAGATAATCAGAGAAGTGCGATGATGATTAATCTTGTGGCGGGCTTATTTACCTTATTGGTGGGGCTATGGCTGACCAGCCTGTATGGTGGACTCGGAATGGCTATTGCCTCATCATCAGGACTGGTACTCGTTAATGTGTTAATGCTTCTGGTCATACGCTACAGACTTAATATCCGCATTTATTCAGGACTGACGGGTCTGCAGGATTTAAAGCAGGAATTGATTAAACAATGGCAAGTCCGGCAGCAGGATGCAGTAGATTAAAAGAATGAACGACATTGTCACCTGGTTCAGAAATAGACGCTTCCGTATCCGTCAGTACACAGCCAGATATCCCTGGATGTTTTATACTCTGTATCAGTTAAGCCCTGTCAACAGAAAGCTGATGGTGACACGCAATACCCGGATCACCATAGAAGGATACCCCCGCTCGGCAAACACCTATGCAGTGTATGCTTTCAAGCACGTCAACCAGATGCCATGGAATGAAATTGCTCACCATCTGCATGTACAGGCACAGGTAATTCGTTCTGTTAAATACAAAATTCCGGTAATTCTGCTGATTCGTCACCCGTTAGAGGCAGTTCGTTCACTTGTTGTACGGCATGATTTTATACCGGTCGATGAAGCCCTTGCAGACTACTGTCGGTTTTATGATGACCTGTATCCAATGAGAGATGGTTTTGTAATTGCTGACTTCAGTATAGTGATTGAGAGCTATGGAGAGATTATTGATCAGGTGAATAAAAAATTTTCCAGCAAGTTTACTCTTTATCCAGAGCAGGATGCTGAAATGAATGCCACTGTTATGAATGAAATTGATGCCAGGAACAAGCAACAGGACAAAGGCAAGCTAACCCACTTGTATCGTCCTGATAAAGATAAAGAGATACTTAAAGGCAGGG
>JBLYYR010000133.1:0-13706 GCA_048550195.1 Arenicellales bacterium | reverse complement strand
GAGTTCACCGCGCCCGGTCCAGACTGAAGCGCACAGAGCAGCCGTAGGCCAACACAATGGGGCGGATTTCTTTGGTTACTTTCTTTATCCGTATAAAAAAAGTCACTCGCCCATGAAGGGCGAAAACCACAGACTAATTCAAGCAAGCGAATAATAAAGAAAAAAACATGCCGTGCGCCAGCACAAAAACAAAAAGCCCCCCCTACATCCCATTCCCAAACGAATCATGCAAAGTCACACCCGACTCTCTGACAGGCTTCAGCGCAACCGCATAAGCTAGCAGCACATCAAGCGTCCAGCTTATTCGCTCACGAAAATAGCCATCAGCATCCTTGTCATTAGTCGATGAATCGTCATTCAGTACGCTTTCGACATTCCGAACTATGACATGCTCAGGAATGTAAAGAATTCGATTATTCTTGTAACTACTCATACGTAGCTCTGCGACCGGATACGAGCCGCCGTCAGCTGATGATACCGTGACAATCATTGCCGGTTTATGTCCAACATCGAAACGACTCAGCATCAGAAAAAAATTTTTTAATCCGGCCGGCACCTGGCCATGCCATTCCGGTGCAACGATGACCAGTCCGTCACATGACTGCAGCGCCTCGCGAATGGGGTTGAGGAGTTCTTCCCATGCAGGATCTTTATTCCATATATCTTCTTCCCAGAGAGGCAATGGATTTCCGGCAATATTGAACAACCAGGTATCTATGCTTTTATCTTTGTCGTTCAACATCCTTTGTATAACGCGAGAAACCTTCTCACTCTGGGAATTGATGCGGTGGCTACCGCTGATGACTGCTATTTTCATATAAGGAACTCCCTATGCGTTGCCTGTAAAGTGGCCAAAGTTGATACCTGAATCCTGAACAATACCAATAATCAATGTTTCATCCAGATCTATTTCACCTGCTACTAGATGCGGATAGAGTTGCTCCATGATCTACATCACCATCTGGGTAAACAATTTCCAGGTAACGGAATTTTTTTAGCTGAATACCCGTTGGAACCGGGACGGGCTGGTTATCTTCTTGACCCACCTTGATATTTCCTTCTGAGATTGAGGTTTATATGGGTGGAAAACTGGCTTTATTCTAGCATCTGTAGCTGTCAGAAACCCAGTTACCCTGTAATTTATCGTGACTTCAGTACAAAAAAACCCCGCACTATGGCGGGGCTCTTTGAACTGCGGGTCTAATCATCATCACCCAGATTATAGACCTTAAGATCTTTCGCACTTTTTATTTTACCTTTGAAGCCTGCACGCTTAATAATTTTCTTTATCTCTTTCACACGTGGGCTAGTGACCGGTGTTAAATGCGACAACACCAGTTTCTTTACATTTGCTTCTATTGCAACATTTGCAATCAATGAAGGTTGTGTGTGCAGCAGATGAAACAGGGGGTTGGGTGGCGCGTCGCCCACCTCCATCACAGCTGTGTCATAAATCAGTATGTCAGCTTCTTGCGAGATTGTGGCCATATTACCCTGCCCCAGATTATTTGGCCCGATACCTTTTGTACCCGTGTCTCCTGAATAGACTATGCTATGTCCCTTGTATTCCACCCTGAAAGCAACAGCCGGTACTGGTCCATGATCTACAGCAATAGATTTGATAACTAAACCGCCTTCATCCAGTAGCGTTTCAATACTGGCATTTGGGATACGCGACGATAAATCATTTGCCGTGTAGGAAAAGTTACTGGCTCCACCACTGATCCCTTTAACAAACGCTGTAAGGTATCGTTCAACACCACCATCTGAAATTGAATAATGGCCATCAACATAGTCTGCCGTAGAAGGATAGACTGGCAAGCCATTCGGATACGTAACTTTGCCTGTATCATCATGTGGCAATGCTGTCACAGCAGGGCCATAGATTCTAACTGGTGCAGTACGGCCAGTGCCTGCCAGATTATTATGGAAATAGAGGGTCTTTATTACCGGTGTTAAATCACCTGTATGATCAGCGTGCAGATGACTTAACAGGATAATGTCTAAATCTTTTATGTTCGTGCCACTCTTAGCCAGACGCTGAAAAGTACCACCCCCGACATCCATTAAGATACGTGGTTTACCATCTGTAAAGATCAGATAACCGGCACTTGCACGCCCTTCTGCGGTTGCAATGGGTCCACCAGACCCCAGCACCATCACGGAAAGGCTTCCTTCAACTTCATTGACTGCGAGGTCATCATCATCAGCCAATGCGAGCGGCGAGAGGAACGCCATGGTTAGCAGAGTAAAAAATGTTCTTGAAAAAATCGATTTCATCAGGCTTCTCCTGCCAATTTTTGTTTAAGTATTATGCTTGTGGAGTCACCATCCTCCACAAAAATGTAGCACTTTTTTTATTATGTATGGAAATCTACAGGAAGCTGACAGGTTTTCAAGTGACATTCGTCACATAAAACCGGAGGTGTATAAAAATATCTGGACAAACGAACTTTGACAGGTAAAAGCATTGGCATTTACGTGAATAAAAATGTATGTTCCACACCTGAAACTTCCAGATATTTAGAAAAGAATTGTTGAATCAGGAGAATTTATGTCTTTATTAATTGGTGATAAATCGGTTGTCAGTATACATTACAAGCTAGCTGATGATGAAGGAAATGTGCTAGATAGCTCAGAAGGTGCTGAGCCGTTGACCTATTTACACGGTTCGGGAAATATCATTCCCGGCCTGGAGAAGGCGCTGGCAGGGAAAGTAGAGGGCGATACCGATCAGGTAAAAGTTGAACCTGCTGAAGGCTATGGAGAAATCATGTCTGAACTGATACAGGTCGTTGAAAAGGCTGCATTTCAGGGCGTAGAATCTGTGGAACCCGGAATGTCCTTTGAAGCACAGGCTGCGGACGGATCCTTACAGCATATCGTTGTGAAGAGTGTTGAGGGTGAAGAAATCACCATTGATGCTAATCACCCGCTAGCAGGCGTCACGCTTAATTTCGATATTGAAATTGTCAGTGTCAGAGAAGCGACAGAAGAAGAAATTGATCATGGCCATGTTCACTAGCTAGCTGCTGAAAGCTGATTAAATATTGCATTCAATCCAGGTGCCTACTCATTTCCCGAGAGGCCTGTAACCTTGACATTCATTCGTTTCTCGGGACATTTATAATTCTTTTTTCCGCTAACTCTCTATCTGGCCGGCACAGAAAATTATCAGATAAAATTCAGTCAGTAAGCTCGTCTTCCAAATAGGAGTACAATATTCCGCAATTGGTTCTTCAAGTACCTGCAGTCCATAGCAAGCAATTATCCCCCGGGTAGTGATACACTCAATCTGTTTATTTGATAACCCATGAATGAGTAGCACGCCATTGCATAAGAAATACCCACTGCAAATTGCAATAAGCACATTATTTATCACTATCACCATCGTTTTAGGGATCATTCTGAGCTGGCAGAGTTTTAATAAAACTTCAGAAATAATGCTTGACTCCGCCAATGCGTTGTATGATCGTATTGCTCAGGAACTTATTCTTGATTTTAAAGCGACTTACGGTTCAATTCGTGGTGATCTTCGCCAGCTTCGGCTGTCCCCGTTAATCAAAGCAAAAACATTTAAAGAGCGAATAGCCTATTTGCCTAATTTTCAGGCCATTCTCGTGTCTGACCCTTCAGTCTTTTCAGTTGGCATTGGCTATGATAATGGTGATTATTTCAGTGCGATGCGTATCGACACTGATTATAAGAGGGAAAAATATCGCGTCCCTGCTGAGTCATCTTTTATTGCATTCTATATAAAGAAAACACAGGCCGAGTCTGATTTTAAACCAGGCACGCGCTACACGATTTATTATGATGATGAGCTAAATGAGATTTCAAGAAATACAGGTAACGAGACAGATTTTGATCCTCGTATACGGCCCTGGTATCAACAAGCAACAGATACACCTCTCGCAACAAAACCCTATGTGTTCTATGACAGTAAACAAGTTGGCTTAACTGCAATGTCCACAACGGCTGAACCCGGTGTAATTGTTGCGTTCGATATCACGCTGGATAATTTAAGAAAGACAATCGCGAAGCACCAGGTAACACCAAATTCCGAAGTGGTATTAATCAATGCGGAAGGACAAACTTTTGCTTATAAGAACCTGCAAAATGTAATTGTTAGCAGTAACAAATCTTCAGCAGAAAAAATACTGCGGTTAGCCAACTTGAAACAGCTTGGTAGTGGTGTACTTTCGCATATTAGTGAAACTATTGAAGCTAAAGAACAAAACTTTGACTTTGAATATAACGGACAACGCTGGATTGGTAGTACACATATCGTAGCAAAACCTGGCGGTGTTGATTTATATGCATTGATGCTTTCACCCGTTGATGAATTGCTGATAAATGCAAACGCTATACGTAGGCAGCAGATTATTACTGCTTTAATCGTGTTGCTAGTTTTTATCCCAATCATGTGGTTTGCAGCAAAAAGAATATCCACACCATTACAAACCCTTTCCAGGGAAGCAGAAGCAATATCCCGTTTTGATTTTGATGAAACACCGAGGCATACATCCTCTATTAAGGAGGTGGTTGGACTTGATTCTGCAATGGCATTGATGAAATCTACTATTAATAAATTTATCAATCTGATTAATTCATTAGCAGGAGAACAGGATTTAGATGCTTTGTTAAAAAGCATCACCAAAGAAACAATGCTAATCAGCCAGTCTGATGCAGCACTGATTTATCTAATAGATGAACAGGACGACTTACTTAAAGCCGATTTCCTGTGTGATAAAGCTAATGATCATATGGCAACTGATACTTTGCCTGAATTAACTCTGCAAGATGCTAAAACTTTATTAAAAGGTAGTGATGGCCACCGGAGCGGTATATTTCAGTTAGATAATAAAAACCAGAACATGTTATCTCCACTGTTAGATACATTAGGCAATGAAACGCTCTCAATTATTATATTGCCATTACAAAATCGCAACAATGAGATCATTGGTCTGTTATGCCTTATTTATCAACAAGGGAATAATTCAGACAATATTTCCCAGCCGGGTAACATAGATTTTGTAGAAGCTCTCTCTGGTTTTGCTGCAGTAACATTAGAAAGCAGGCAGTTATTTAATATGCAGGAGGCATTATTGCATGCCTTTATCAAGTTAATTGCCGGCGCTATTGATGCCAAGTCACCGTATACAGGCGGGCATTGCCAACGCGTTCCTGAAATCACAATGATGCTGGCAAAAGCCGCATGTGAAAGTAACGATGAAAACTTCAGGGACTTTAGTCTCGATGAAAAACAATGGGAAGAGCTCAATATTGCCTGTTGGTTACATGACTGCGGAAAAGTCACTACACCTGAATATGTAGTGGATAAAGCGACAAAGCTTGAAACTATTTATGATCGCATACATGAAATAAGGATGCGTTTTGAAGTACTCAAACGCGACGCTGAAATTGAGTGCTGGCAGTTCATAGCTGAAGGTGGCAATAAAAAGGAGCTTTTAGATGATTTGCATAAACAACACCAGCAGCTTGATGATGATTTTTCTTTTGTTGCCGAATGCAATATTGGCGGTGAGTTCATGGATGATAAAAAAATTGAACGACTTCAGCGCATTGCTGAAACAACATGGATGCGTACACTGGATGATAAATTAGGATTGTCGTGGGAAGAACTCAATCGTAAAAATAATAAAAATGTACCATTGCCAACAAAGGAGAAATTACTGGCCGATAAGCCGGAACATATAATCGCACGTCACGAAGTTGACAAACTCCCACAGGACAACCCCCTGGGTTTCAAAGTGGATACACCAGAATATAAATATAATCGCGGTGAACTGTATAATCTTTCAGTACAGCGTGGAACCTTAAGTGAAGAAGAGCGTTACATGATTAATAGCCACATGATACAGACTATCATGATGCTAAATAATCTCCCTTACCCAAAACATTTGCGCAATGTACCTTTACTGGCCGGTAGTCATCATGAAACCATGGATGGCAAAGGCTACCCTAAACGTCTGCTCATGAGCAAACAGCCATTAACTTCGCGCATGATGGTTATCGCAGATATCTTTGAAGCCTTAACCGCATCAGATAGACCTTATAAAAAGTCAAAAACACTAAGCGAGGCCCTCCGCATATTAAGTTTCATGCGCAATGATAATCATATCGACCCTGATTTGTTTGATCTCTTTTTAAGCAGTGGCGTTTATCTTGACTATGCAAGGGAATTTCTTTCATCAGAGCAGATTGATGAAGTAAAAATTGAGGACTATATGTCTTAAGGAACCTCTATAAATTGAAAAAAACCTGTCATTTCACCTTATGAGAAATTTCTGAAGAATAGCGTCGCCTTGCTTGCGGTCACGAGCACCCTTAGCAGAGTAATCTGTTTGTTTAAAAATCAGTCACGGGATAGCTTCATTACTATGCTTCCTACTATTTTCCACCAGTTTCTCCAGCAACCTGGACAACACCTGGTTTATCCTGTTAAACCTTGTCGGTTCTCCAAGAATCTCTTCTTCTGACTGGACATAGATCGAACCATCCAGTTCATCCCTGCAATTTTTCACAAGCAAGGAGGCGGAGTCGACTGTAGTTTCAATATGAAATTGCAGACCAATCACCCTGTCATTCAAAATAAAACCCTGATTGTCACATGCCTCACTTACAGCAAAATGTATGGCACTCTCAGGGATCTCAAAGGTATCACCATGCCAGTGGAATACCTCCATTTTTTCTGGAAACACGTGTTTTAAAATACCCGGAAGGTTCTCATCTATTATAGAAATATCAATCCAGCCAATCTCACGGTATTTATTCTTTAACACTCTTGCACCGCAGGCACCAGCAATCAATTGCGCACCCAAACAGATGCCCAGTATGTATTTATCACCTTCAATCGCTTGCTGAATGAACTGCCTTTCTTCTGTCAGCCACGGGTACTGCTGAACATCCTCTATTCCCATAGGCCCGCCCATGACTAAAAGTACATCGAAATCATCCTGTGCGGGCAAGGCGTCTCCCTGGAAGAACCTTGTTCTTGTTAAACTGTGATTATTATTTTTGAGCCAGCCTTCTATCGCAGCCGGGCCTTCAAAGGCGACATGTTGCAGCAGGTGGAAGTGCATAGGACAAGTTTCAAGATTCAAGATTCAAGATTCAAGATTCAAGATTCAAGTAAAAACCTTTTTACCACAGAGGACACGGAGGAATACAGAGAAAAGATAATAATATTTAGCTGAAAAATGTGCGATAGTTCCAAAGAACCTCCGTATCCTCTGTGGTCAATTACAGTTTAACTAATATGTCAGACTTATATTTTAGTGATTTTTTAGCACGCCACCATTTGCCGATGTCTTACACCCTGACTGCTCAACAATGGTTCTTCCCGCTGGTAAGGTCTCTTGCGCTGAAACAGATAATATCAGGGAACACCCTTATCGTCGGTATTAGCGGCAGCCAGGGGTCAGGTAAAAGTACACTGGCGGATTTTCTCGCATTGACGCTCGGAGAACTGCATCAGATACACGCCGTCATTTTATCCATTGATGATTTCTATTACACCCGTCTACAGCGGCAAATACTTTCCAGAACTGTACACCCTCTATTGGCTACTCGCGGTGTTCCCGGTACACATGATGTAGCACTTGCCATCAACACTGTTCGAGACCTCAGTTCACAGGGTACGGCCTCCATCCCCCGTTTTGATAAAACCATAGATGATCGTCTTCCTGGAGAGAAATGGGACAGGGTAAAGACAAAACCGAATGTGATAATACTTGAAGGCTGGTGCCTGGGAGCAGAACCCCAGTCTGAGGAGACACTACTGAAACCCGTCAACGAACTGGAGAAAAATGAAGACCCTGATGGAGTCTGGCGTCAGCATGTAAACCAACAACTGCGTGATGTATACCCTGAATTATTCAACATGATTGACAGCTGGATCATGTTGAAAGCGCCCTCCTTCGACTGTGTTTTCCAATGGCGGCTTGAACAGGAGAATAAGCTCAGAGAGTCATTATCAGGAGCATCTTCCAGTACAGATAAGCTAATGAATGAGCAGGAGATAAAGCGCTTTATACAGCACTATCAGCGTATCACTGAACAACTGCTGAAAACCCTGCCAGACAAAGTGGATTTTCTATTTGAACTGAATGAAAAAAGAAAGATCATTAAAACCAGACTAAGGACAGAGGACTGATGACCAAGGACCAAGGACCAAGGACAAAAGATATCAAATCTTCATCATTCGTCCTTAGTCCTTCATCTTTCTTCTTGAAACTCCAATCCCTTGCCTGCCATGGCTAACAAAGGTACTCTCAGCTTCCCATTAAATAACAGTTCTGGATTATATGGATACCGTTGATCTCATTCTTTCTCCAAGATGGCTGATTCCTGTCATACCCAAAGAGGTCTGTCTCGAGAGTCACAGTATAGTCATCAACCAGAGTCGCATCATCGACATACTGCCAACGAGTGCTATCAACAGCCGCTATGCGGCGACAAAGCACATCAAGCTGGAAGATCATGCCCTGATTCCTGGCCTGATCAATACACATACCCATGCGGCAATGAGCCTGATGCGTGGCCTCGCAGATGATAAGGCACTAATGGACTGGCTTAATAATTATATCTGGCCGAATGAAGAAAAGTGGGTCGATGAAAAATTTATCGAAGATGGCGTCGAGCTGGCAATAGCAGAAATGCTATTATGTGGCACAACCTGTTTTAATGATATGTATTTCTTTCCGGATATCATGGCACGCACTGCTGACCGACTTGGTATGCGTGCTGTGACGGGGCTTATTGTGCTGGATTTCCCGACACAATGGGCAGCAAATGCCGATGAATACCTCGACAAGGGTATGGCCCTGTTTGATGAACTCCGCCATGTCGAGCTGGTCACCGCTGCGCTGGCCCCACATGCCCCGTATACCGTATCTGATCAACCGCTGGATAAAGTTCGCATGCTATCCGATGAACTTGATCTGCCGGTACATATCCATTTACATGAAACAAATCATGAAATAGAACATTCCCTGGAAAACTACGGTAAACGACCGATTGCGCGCCTGCAGGAGCTCAACCTGCTCGGGCCAAACCTGCTGGCCGTACATCTGACACATTTGTTAGATGATGAAATTGATCTGCTTGTGGAATATGGAGTTAGTGCCGTACATTGCCCTCAATCAAATATGAAGCTCGCCAGTGGTTTTTGCCCGCTGTCAAAACTACTGGAAAAAGGAATTAATGTCGGTCTGGGTACCGACGGCGCTGCCAGCAACAATGATCTTGATATGATGGAGGAAATGCGCAGTGCTGCACTGCTGGCCAAAGCTGTGTCCAGCAACCCCGAGAGACTGCCTGCTCATCATTCACTGGAGATTGACAAGATGGGTGGGGCCCGAGGGTTGGGGCTGGCAGATGTAACCGGCTCACTGGAGGTAGGAAAATGGGCTGACATGGCGGCAATTGACCTCTCTCACCCTGCCTGCCAGCCGGTCTATGACCCTATTTCACAGATAGTCTATACCGCTAACAGGCAACAGGTGTCCGATGTCTGGGTGGCAGGTAATCAACTGGTAGAAAACCACGAGTTGACACAACAGGACCTGAATGACTGCCTGCGGCGCGCCCGGGGATGGCAACAGAAAATCAGCTCATGATAGCGGTATTCCTGTTAATATTACCTACTCAGAAAAACCCGTTGCAGCAGGTAGAACCATGACCACAGACACACTTAACATTGACCATGCCGAAGTTGGCAAATTCGACCAGCTTGCCAGTCGCTGGTGGGATCCACAAAGCGAATTCAAGCCCCTGCATGAAATCAACCCGCTACGCCTGGAATGGATCAACAGGCAGGTACCGCTGACAGGAAAAAGGGTCCTCGACATCGGTTGTGGTGGCGGAATTTTGTCGGAAAGCATGGCTGCTATGGGTGCAGACGTTACCGGAATAGATATGGCACCTACCCCTCTGCAAGTCGCCAAACTGCATCTGAAAGAATCAGGCCTGCGGGTAGATTACCAGCAGATCACTGCAGAACACATGGCCGATGCCCATGCCGGAGAATTTGATGTCGTTACCTGCATGGAAATGCTCGAGCATGTACCGGACCCTGCTTCGGTGGTTAAAGCCTGCGCGCAGCTGGTCAAACCCGGTGGCATGGTCTTTCTATCCACTATCAACCGTAATCCTAAATCATTTGCCATGGCTATCGTCGGTGCAGAATATATACTCAAGCTGCTGCCAAAAGGTACTCACGAATATGCCAAATTCATTCGCCCTTCCGAGCTGGCAAACTGGTGCCGAGTCGCCGCCCTGGAGACGGTAGAGATGACAGGCATGCACTACAATCCACTCACCCGGCGTTACACCCTCGGCCCGGGGGTGGATGTAAATTACCTGCTTAGCTGTCATGCTTAAAGCAAGTTTTTCGAGTTATGTTTTATATATAACAGAAAATCAATAACCATAGAGAAAGTCTTGAAACGTACGACTTGAAACTTGAAACAGTTTGCCCTAAATCGTTGTGCCTGTATTCTCTACTACCCATTCATCTAAGATGACAGAATTTTTACCAATCAAAACAGTTCTCTTTGACCTTGATGGCACGCTGGTTGATACGGCACCGGACCTGGCTGAAACGACCAATCGCTTGCTCACTCAACACCAACGGCCTACACGCAGCCTTGCCAGCATCCGTCCCTACGTTTCACACGGGACCATCGGTATGCTGGGTTTTGCTTTTGGGGTAAAAGAATCCGACTCTGGATTTTCTGAATTACGCCGGGAATTCCTGGAAATATATGAGAACCATCTCTGTTATCAGTCCAGGTTATTTGAAGGCATGGACGAGGTACTCAATTATGTTGAGCAAGAAGGACTGACATGGGGCGTGGTGACGAATAAGCCGGATTTTCTGACCAGGCCTTTAATGGCTGAACTGTCTCTTGATAAACGTTGTGCCTGCATCGTCAGCGGTGATACCTTGCCACAGCGCAAGCCAGATCCGGCGCCTATGTTTCATGCCGCAGAGATTGCCGGTAGCCAGGCAGACGAATGTGTTTATCTGGGAGATGCAGAACGCGACATAGAAGCCGGTAACCGTGCGGGCATGCAAACACTGGTAGCGCTTTACGGATATCTTGAAAAAAAAGATCAGCCTGAACTTTGGCAGGCTGACGGCAGCATCAGCAAGCCCACGGAGTTAATTGACTGGTTAAAAAACTCTTCAGGCCGTGTCTGATCCCGTCATCACTATCGAAGTCTCCGGACAGCTAATCAGCTTCGCCAGGGAGGCACTTATACTGGCCGGCATTTCTACCCTGCTCGGTGCCCTGCTGGGATGGCTGCTCACTTCACTGTACCAGCAAAAACGTATCACACAGATGCAAACCCGCCTGCGCATGGAACATGCCGCTACAAAACGCGCACTGGAAGATACCGAACAGCGCTTTGCCAACCTTTCGCTGGATGCACTGCAGAAAAATCATCAGGCATTCATTAACCTGGCCATGGAAAACCTGGGCAGGTTCCAGCGTGGTGCTGAAGCCAGTCTGCAGCAACGTGAACAGTCTATGCAAAACATGGTTAAGCCGATACACGAGGCCCTGCAGAAAACAGAACGCCAGGTCCAGCTAATGGAAAAAACCCGCCATGAGGCTTATGGCGCTTTAACGCAGCAAATTGAGTCAATGGCTGAAAGCCAGAAGCAGCTGCAGGGTGAGACACGCAATCTGGTTCAGGCGCTGCGACGCCCGGAAATACGTGGACAATGGGGTGAAATCACCCTGAAAAGACTGGTCGAACTGGCTGGCATGGTTAATCATTGCGATTTCTACGAGCAGGAACATACGCCTGCTGGTGAAGTAGCAATCCGGCCCGACATGATCGTCCGTATGCCGGGCAACCGCGAGGTTGTGATCGATGTCAAAACACCGCTGGATGCCTACCTCAGCGCAGTTGAATCGACAGATGAAAAGCAAAGATCTAAATTTCTCCGCCGCCACATGATGAACGTCCAGGGACGTGTCAGAGAACTTTCCGCCAAGGCCTACTGGGGACAATTCAGCAATGCCCCTGATTTTGTCATCCTGTTCATCCCGGGTGATCAATTCCTGACTGCCGCACTGGATCAGGATCCCGGCCTGCTGGAAGCAGCCATGAGCAAGAAAGTCATTCTTTCAACACCTACCAGCTTGATGGCACTCCTACGTGCCATAGCCTACGGCTGGCGCCAGGAACTACTGACCGAGAATGCTGAGAAGATAAGAGGTCTGGGCGAAGAGATGTATCATCGACTGGCTATCTTCAGCGAACACCTGGCCAAAGTCGGCCGCAGCCTCGACAGCAGCGTCACTCACTACAATAAAGCCGTCGGGTCATTTCAGAGCAATCTAATCCCCGGCGCGGTAAAATTCACCGAAATGGGAATCAAACCCCGAAAAGAAATGGAAACACCCGAACAAACAGAAAAAAGCGCAAGACAGATAGATCCGATCAAGGACTAAAGGACTAAAGGGGAAAGGGGAAAGGGGAAAGGGGAAAGTTAAACCTGAAAACTTAAAACTTAAAACATGAAAATTACCGACTTCAACGTAAACGACTCTTCAATCAACTCCGGCAAACTGACAGACCATGTCTATCTAGTCACCGGCGCTGCGGGTGCGACAGGAGGAGCCGTCGCTCTCGCTCTGGGCAATAGTGGTGCTACGGCTATCCTTGTCGACCGCAACAGTAAGGGACTGGATGCAACTTATGATCAGATAACCAATGCCCACGGCGCAGAGCCCATAAAACTTGAACTGGATCTTGCAACTGCCGGCATACCGCAGTATGAAGAGCTAGCCGAACTGATTAAAACAGAGTTTGGCCGCCTGGACGGCATCATTCACTGCGCTGTTGAACCCGGCACATTGACGCCATTGTCACAGTATCCAATGGAACTGCTAAATAAATCATTGCTAGTGAATCTAAGCGCCCCTTATATGCTGACACGATGCTGCCTGGGTTTACTCTATGCAGCTGATGACGCATCTGTCATCTTCACCAGCTCAGGTGTTGCTCGCCAGGGCAAAGCCTATTGGGGTGGCTATAGTATTGCAGGTTATGCACTGGAAGGACTGGTACAAATATGGGCGGATGAACTGGAAATCAATACTTCTGTTCGCATGAACACTCTGGATACCGGGCCAGTCAGGTCATCAATGAGGGCAAAGATATATCCCGGAGAGGACCCATCTACAGTTCCTGCTGCTGAAAGTGTTGTTCCGGCTTATCTTTACCTCCTCACTAGTGATGCGAACGGGATTGCACTGCGGGTTACGGGGAATCGTTAGCTCGATTTTGCGGAGGCTTTCGCACTGTTAGTGCCTGCGCACAGTTAAGGGTTTCGCCCTTTGTGGGCTAGCTACCTTCATTTTTATTCGTTTGCTCAGATTTAGCGGAGTTTTTCGCCCTTCGTGGGCGAGTATCTTTTCTTTGATGGCCAAAGAAAAGGCACCAAAAGAAAGGCCACACGCATGCTTGCCCTCCAGGTTCCCTGCGATGCTCGAATAATCTGGCGGGATGTGAAACTCGCTACGCTCAGACAACACACCCCCGACTACCCCAGATCATCCTGTGCTTCTCGGCAAGCCTGAACGGATCTTTAAGGTCAAAAACAAACGTCAAAATCAAAAAGTACCCTATCGCTTGTTGTAGGAGTGCCGCTCGGCGCGATT
>JBLYYR010000132.1:0-18542 GCA_048550195.1 Arenicellales bacterium | reverse complement strand
TTTCTTCTTTACAGTCTTTTTAACCTTTTTACTTTTTTTGGCCATAACGGACTTCTTTTTCCAGAAACCCTCTATTTCTTTATCAATTTTTGCCATGCCCCTGCTAAAGTAGTTGGCAGAAACTACATGATCTCTCATAGCAGTAAGTTTCTCGACCAGCGGAATCATCGCCTCACGCAGCTCTACTACTGCCTGCTGTTCTTTTTTAAGCAGCCGCTTCAGCTTCCTTACCTGCATCTTCGAAGCTTTTGTTCCTTTTTCAGCAAGGCGCTTTTCAGCAGCAACTAACTTGTCTTTAGTCTTTACGAGCTTTGTATTTGCCCGCTTCAACTGTCGAAGCTGTTTCTTTTTCTCCTTTTTTAGAGCAGCTTCAGTTCGATGTGTAAGCTTAATAAAATCATGTCTTGCCTTTTGAAAAGCTTTATGGGATTTAGATACATTCTCAGGCATAAGTCACCTCTACTTTGATAGATATGAATATCATAGATTTTTATCTATGCATGTCAAGTGTTTATGGCAGTTAGATTAAAGATTATTAAACCCTTTTCTTGCCATTTTATTGCATGACTATACCAACCCAAAGTAATACTGCTGACATTTATTTTTGTTTTAATTACTACTCGCGACGAGATTTCTTTATGACATGAAATTAATTTTTTAGATTGAATTTTTACGCAAATAGATGAATGCCTACTTGAAACAACTCCCCGCTAGTGGCCCTTCAAGCCATTGCAAATTTCTCCTCCAAGGTTGTTTGGCCTGCCCTGGTGGCAGGCATTTTTTTACCATCCTTATCGTTGAATCAATTCCATAGTCGTCCCACTACGGTTCATCTCCAGTTTACTTAGAAACGACATACCGAGCAGGATACCAGCTGGCCCAGGATCCTGTATAACTGCGGCCTCTACGTTGTCAATTTCAATGGCTCCGACGCTAACTTTATCAAGCACAACACTGTACATTCTGGTGACTCCATTTGCTGTACTGGCCAGAGACTTCTTTCCAGATTCAAAGTCTATATCGAGGCGACGAGCAGTGCTTGCATTCATAGCAACTGAGTTCGCGCCCGTATCGACAAGGAAGACAACTGATTTATTATTAATTTCACCGTCAGCATGGAAAAAACCACCTGCCCCCATATTCAATGTAACGGTAGTAGCATAGCCAGGTGACTCGTCGCCTCCAAGATGCATGGCTTCATTGGCGGCATTCACACTAAGTCCTATTACCTCCTCTTTTCCATCAATTAAGATAACAGCAGCACTGGTCGTAGACGAAAGCAGCTTCAAACCTTCAGGGCTGGTTTCACCTGCACGTAACATGTGGCGTTTCCCGTCTATGCTTAATATTGCTTTACCATTAAACAAAGCGTAGGCAGATATGGATTTAATAGCCAGTGCCTGTGAGGAAAAGAATATACCCATTACTATGAGTAGTGCTGCTTTTATTTGATTTGATTGTGGCTTTACTATATTCATATATATAGAGATAGCTTATTTCATGAAAAGAGTCAAAATATGAATCGTATCGGCATTGATCTTGGTGGAACAAAAATTGAAGGCGTTGTCCTCTCAAAAAATAGCCAAATTCTAAAACGAACTAGAATCTTAACACCTGATTTTACAGATGAAAACTCAAACTACCTGGCCATACTTAACGTTGTCAGAAAACTTATCGAACAGCTTGAACATCAGACAGGCTCAGTGAGTTCAATAGGAATAGGCACACCCGGAAGCCTGTCCTCAATCACTGGGTTGATGAAAAACAGCAATACTGTCTGCCTCAATGGCAGGCCGCTATTGAAAGATCTTGAACATCATCTTGCCAGAGATATACGCATGGCAAATGATGCAAACTGCTTTGCTCTCTCTGAAGCAAAAAATGGCGCTGCCGAAAATTATGCTTCCATATTTGGAATCATAATGGGTACCGGAGTCGGTGGCGGGATAGTGATAAATAACCAGGTTCATAGCGGCAGCATGGGTATTGGTGGAGAATGGGGACACAATCAATTACTGGAAGACGGTCCTATTTGTTATTGCGGCCGGAAAGGCTGTGTAGAAACATTGATTTCAGGTCCTGGCCTGAGTGCTGACTATAAAAAATCCGGTGGCGCTGCTGGCACCAGTCCTTCTGAAATAGTCAAACAGGCAGAGCAAGGTAATTCTATAGCTATTGAAACCATCGAGCGCTTTCTCAACCATTTTGGTCGCGCAGTAGCCACTGTAATCAATATTCTGGATCCGCATGCCATTGTGCTGGGCGGCGGACTGTCAAACCTTGATATCCTTTATGACCGGGGTCGTCAGGCCATAGAACCGCACATCTTCAGTGACCGCTTCACTACCCCAATTTTAAAGAATCGACATGGTGATAGTTCAGGCGTATTAGGGGCGGCGTATTTGTGGGAGTGAGGCCGTTTAAAGTTCAAAGCTGAAAACCTAAGGCCCTTTCATTAATCTTTTTGGCTTTGAACTTTGAGCTTCTCTTTAACAACAAATGACTCCAACTCCTTTTCCCAGTAAAATGATGGCAACTGGAAACCACTATACGAATAACCCCATGCGCACATCACAAATCCTTCTCTCTACCCTTAAAGAAACACCTGCCGATGCTGAAATCATCAGTCACCAGTTAATGCTGCGTGCAGGCATGATCCGGCGTGTAGCTGCGGGGGTGTATAACTGGCTACCACTGGGCCTGCGTGTCCTGCGCAAGGTTGAAGCCATTATTCGTGAAGAAATGGACCGTGCCGGCTGCCAGGAACTGCTGATGCCAGCAGTCCAGCCGGCTGAGTTCTGGCAGGAATCAGGGCGCTGGGATGAATACGGGCCTGAATTACTTCGTCTGACGGATCGGCATCAACGGGAGTTCTGTTTTGGCCCGACACATGAAGAGGTCATCACCGATCTGATTCGTAGGGAAATCAGAAGTTACCGTCAGCTGCCCGCCACATTTTACCAGATACAAACCAAGTTCCGTGACGAAATACGACCGCGCTTTGGAATTATGCGGGCACGTGAGTTTCTGATGAAGGATGCCTATTCATTCCATTGTAATGAAGAATCACTGGATGATACCTATCAAGTCATGCATGACGTCTATACACGTATTTTTTCAAGACTGGGACTGGAATTCAGGCCGGTAGAAGCAGATTCAGGGTCTATCGGCGGAAGTGCATCACATGAATTTCATGTGCTGGCTGATGCCGGTGAAGATGGTCTGGTTATTTGTCCCGCATGCGATTACGCCGCCAATATTGAGCAGGCACCAGCACTGCCGCCGATTGGGAAAAGACCGGGGCCCTCATTAGAAATGGATACCATTGATACACCAGGACAGCATAGTATCGAGCAGATTTCATCTTTCCTGGGCATCAATCCTGAGCAGACAATCAAAACCTTACTGGTTCATGGTGCAGATGGACCTGTCGCTCTTGTTCTTCGCGGTGACCACGAACTAAATGAAATCAAAGCAGAAAAACTGCCGATGGTATTGAAACCGCTTATCTTGCTGAGCCCTGAGGAAGTCAAACAGGCAACCGGTTGTGCACCTGGATCAATCGGTCCTGTCGGGCTTGATATTCCTGTTGTTGCCGATGAAAGTGCACTTCGCCTGGCTGATTTTGTCTGCGGCGCAAATATCGAAGATAAACATTTAACCGGGGTAAACTGGGAACGGGATCTGCCTGAAGTTGAACTGGCTGACCTGAGAAATATCGAGGAAGGCGACCCCTGCCCCCGTTGCGATGCGCCGGTTTCAATTCGGCGCGGCATAGAAGTCGGCCATATTTTCAAGCTGGGAACTAAATACTCGGAAAGCATGAATGCCACCTGCCTTGATCAGAATGGTAAAGCGGTGGTCATGCCAATGGGCTGTTATGGCATTGGCGTTTCACGCGTCGTGGCGGCAGCAATTGAACAGTCCCATGATGATAAAGGCATCATTTGGCCGGACAGTATTGCACCGTTCGATGTGGTTATCGTTCCTATCGGGTATCACAAATCAGAAGAAGTTTCTAAAAAGAGTGATGAGTTCTATGAAGAGTTACTGAGTGCAGGCCTTAATGTCCTGCTGGATGATCGCAATGAAAGGCCAGGTGTCATGTTTGCCGACATGGAACTAATAGGTATCCCGCACCGCATCGTCATCGGTGATCGCGGCCTTAAAAACGGCGTGGTAGAGTACAAGTTACGAACTCAGACAGATACGCAGGATATTGCTGTCAACGATATCGTTTCCCTGCTTGAGAAACATTAGGGAGCCTCTGATTAATTATGAATGTAAATATCGCCTCTCTCTATACAATTATCCTGATCTGTTTGCTAGCTGTCACTGGTACTGGCTACACTGAGGAATTTATTCCTCCTGTAATTGATGATGAGATGCGCCAGACCCTGCGCCAGGCAATGTATGGGCCGGAAGGTTTTGAAGATCACATCGCTGCCGAAGTCTGGTTAACAGACATGTCGAACCGCTTAAAAAAGACTATCCCCGATGCCAACTACCGGCTGGAACTGCTTAAAACCATCCATGCCGAGTCAGTTCGTGCCGGCCTGGAACCGGAACTGGTGCTGGCCGTCATTCAGGTTGAAAGCAACTTTGACCGCTTTGCCATTTCTCCTGTCGGTGCAAGAGGACTGATGCAAATCATGCCTTTCTGGATCAAAGAATTAGGGCATCCTGATGATAACCTCTTCATACCGCAGATGAATCTACGCTATGGCACAACCATATTAAAATATTATCTAGATAAGGAAAAAGGCCATACAGGTAAAGCCCTGGCCCGTTATAACGGCAGTGTCGGGAAAACCCGATACCCTCGTCTGGTGTATGCTGCCCAACGAAGAAAGTGGTTTGTACAATAAAGACGGTTTTACGATTTACGTAAAACCTAATACGTAAAACATACTCTTTCCTCACCCATCTCTACGAATGGAAAAACGATGCTGAGACCCTGCGGAAGTATCAGACATAGTTTCTGATTTCACATCTGTTACTTTTGCGAATTCAGGTCCCTGCCAAAGCCATTGTTTGAGTTTTTCAATGTTCTTTTTTTCGCCGCAGGCCAAAAGTTCAACATGCCCGGTACTCAGGTTTCTTACCCAGCCATTTAGTTCAAGTTGCTGCGCTTTATCTCGTGTTGAGGAACGAAAGAATACACCCTGCACCCTGCCACTTACTATAAATCGACAACACTGCTGCATCATTCACGCTGACCGGGAATAACCAGTGTTGCAGGCAGACCGGGGCGGAAAGTTACGGCTGATTTATCCAGTTTTACTCTCACGAGATAGCGCGCCGGCTGTGCCAATGACCTGCCAGGAGCCAGTAAAACACTGGATTTTACTGTAGCCTGATAGCTCTTTCCTGACAACCTGACTTTGAGTTTTACACCGTATGTCAGCGAGCCGATTTTGTCTCCACCCACTTCTGCTTCAACGATAAAACCTGTAGTGTCCGCCAGCCTGAACAGGACGGGGGCCTGCATCTCAGAGCGTATGGTCTGACCGGGTTCAACCAGCCTTTCGATTATCCTGCCGGCAAACGGAGCAATCAGCCGGCTTTTTTCATAATCATATTTTACCCGCGAATATTCTGCCTTTTTAGCCTGCCACAGGCTATCCGCACGGATTAAATTTACTTCACTGCCATCAAGTGACACGGTGGACAACACCATGCGATCAAACAGCTCTTTATTGCGCCGGTGTTCTTTTACTATTGCACCGCGTTCTGCCTCCAGCAAACGCAATTCTGCAGAAGTTTTGTCTAAATTTGCCTTGAAAGGAACGTCATCCAGTTCAAGCAGAAGATCCCCCTTCGTAACTGTCTGCCCTTCCTCAACCAGCACCCTGTTAACTACGCCGGAAACGGGCACACTTAGCTCCACGACAGCTTCGTACTTTAGTACTCCGGGTAAATCCAGTGCCTGCGATAATGGCGCATAGATTAACAAAATCAATATCAGGCCCGGCCCACTTAGAATTTTAATCATTTAACCAACTCCAGAAATCTTTTAGCGGGGTCAATACCCAATAGTGCATCGAGGTTGCCAAGCGTTAACAACAGGTCATACTTTACTTTATCCGCATTCCACTGCGCATCTGTCATGTTTGCTGCTGCATCACCCAGATTTGTCTGTATTTCCAGTTCATAGGCTGATCGGCTGCGGTCCAGGGACATATCCCGATATTCTAGTCGTACATTTGCTGACTTTACCGCCGCTTTCAAAACCTCCAGCTCCTGTACCAGCTCCAGAATCGTTTTTCGCAATGCATTTTTCATCAAGTGATAGCGTGCTTCTTCCTTTTGTAATTCTGCCCTCTTTTTTGCAATCTCAGCCTTAAACCGTCCGCCTTCCCGGATAGGGATCACCAGATTGACACCCACCCGCCACTTACCCCCATCCCCGTAGCGCCGCTTATAATTCCCTAGCTCAACTAAACTATCCAGCACGGGTCGCCTGCTCATCTGACTATGCTCGAGTCTGGCCCGCGCGGCTTTTACACGCTCATCCTGTGCTGATAATTCTGGGTTTTGTGTCAGCGCCTTGCTTAATAACCCCTGATATTCCTCAAGTTCCACTTTATCACCCCTGGCAACTATCGGTTGAAGTTCAGCAGGGAAATCATCCGGGCGATTCAGCAATGCACCCAGTTCTGCTCGCGCTTCACTCTGTCTATTTGCACTACGCATTCTGGTCAGCAACTCTTCGCGGTAGGCACTTTCTTTTGCCAGTAGATCAACATCAGATATTTCTCCCAGCCCGTGCCGTTCGCGAATTTTGTCATATCGAAGATAGCTGATGGTCATTTTTTCATTTTCGACAGCATATCGCTGATCTGCAAGAAGAACATTAAGATAGGCCTGTATAATCAATAATCTTCGGCGGTATCGGAAAGAAACAAAGCGGATAGCATCTGCCCGTACATCTGCTTCAGCTGCCTGTGAGAGTTTTTCTGTACGGCCAAAATCCGAAAGGATTTTATTTGTCGACAGGGCATAAAATGAGTCATTTATGTCCTCACCCTTACTCGAATCAATGGCGTAGACATAACGAGGAAAAGCCTCGGCTTTTACCCTGAAACCATAGCGTGATTCAACCGATGCAAGTTCCGCACTTGACTCAAGTATTTCTGCCTCTGCAATATCCCGTTCCGGAGAGCCGTGCAATTCTGCAATACTCAATGCATCCGTCAATGTTAGAGTCTCCGGCAGCAATTTACTGCTATTATTATTTTCATCGGTAGCAGCATAACCGGGGGTAATAGCCGAAAGTAGTAAAACAGATATCAGCAAACAAAGCTTTAAAGTGTGTGCGATACTGATAATCAACACTACATCTCCACCTTCTTTTTCTCACGTTTAAACACTGGAAAGCGCTGTGTTTTATAATTTCCCTCAACCACAAATTCACCCAGCCACATAAACTCCTTTACATTCCGGGTCGCACCGGTGTAGCGGTACATGGGCTTCCCAGACAGATCATAAAACACCATCACCGGTGTTGCACGTACCCTGGCTTTCTCTGCGAAAACCTTTTCAGTCAGTTCATTACCTCTGAAATCAATTACTGTTGCGTCACCATTTACATCGATGCGAAGGATACG
Source organism: Arenicellales bacterium (assembly GCA_048550195.1). Lineage (GTDB taxonomy): Bacteria > Pseudomonadota > Gammaproteobacteria > BMS3Bbin11 > BMS3Bbin11 > BMS3Bbin11. Next base: position 10,932 of record JBLYYR010000132.1, on the reverse strand, counting down.
GAAATATTTCCTGAAATAGTCCTGTACTTCTACCTGGTTCAGGATCGTTGCCTTCATTTTTGCACACCAGGGACAATCCTTGTCATCAAACATAACAAACACGCCCTTTTTCCCTTTCTCCCTTGCAGTATCCAGCTCATCAGACAGATCACCAAAAGATTGCTGGAAAAAACCCTCATTTGCGTCACGGGTCTGGGCATGCACAAAGCCAGTCCCGGCGATGAAGCAAAGAACAAGGTTCAGGAACATTTTTTGTACTTTCATATCATAAATTACCAATAGTTATCGAAAAAATGAATTATTACAGTTTATTCATAATTAGAGATTTTGCCTTATTCTAACTATTCCCGCATATATTATTAGGTTATAGTCAGCAATATAAATAAATTCATATGAAATCAGGGTATTACAGGCATGAAGATCAACTTGTCCGTCCCGCCACTTTCTACAGACCCCGTAGAATTCGTGCAGATAAACCCCGGGACACTTGCCAGTGACCTGGCTATCCTGCCACGCGATGATTTTCTCTATACCGGCCATCGCATTCTGAATGATCTGGAGCAGTTTAACCGGGCATCCGTCGACGATGAACTGCGCTTAAAACTGCTCGACCTCTATCGAATCAGCATCCTTAACCTGGCAAAGCGATTGCGCAAATCGATAGGGGAAAGCAATTTACCAATCAGCAAAAAATTGCTGACCAGGCAAAAAATCACCCTGGATCTTCACCGGCAGCTTACTAACGGCTATAAACGAATACTGCTTAATCAGGATCTCACGGAGAATGTTGACAGTTCTGAGAATATTGTGATCGTCTCTAGCGAACGCGCATTATTTTCTCTACTTGAAATTCTTACCCTGTCCTATCTTTCGTACACACCCGCGCCAAAAAATACCTGGAAAGAGATGCATACTATTTTTCAGATGGCGTATCAGAAAGGCTTCACGGGCATCAGAATTCCTGATGTTGCCGATAGCAAGAAAAACCTGAAAATTCTTGATATTTATATGTACGGGCTACTGCTTGGCCTTTCCGAGCCCTATGGCCTGCCAAATGGCGGCCTGTATACCTTGCTCCGCTACTTTCACTTATGGATAGGCTACCTTAGTCTTTTTGATAAGAATAACCTGGATGGACTGCGATATTTTTATCGCATAGATCCTGATATTGACAAAGCGGCCCTGCCTTTCCCGGAAGCCCATCCAAAAGGCCTGCTCTATGTCACGACTGATTCGCTCGTACACCAAATGCTAGGCCCGAACCCACCCATTGACGTAACTGTAGATGACAGCGATAGCGATAGTAACCTGTCGATACACACTTATTTCCCAAAACTAATTTCATCGTGGACAAAGTATCCTATTCGGCGTTTCCAGAGAAATAATGCAAGTGGAGAAGTTGAATTGATAAGCGGTTTTTCAAAAATCCATCATTTCCTTCAACAGAACAAGTCTGACTTAACAAAAAAAGAAAAAGACCAGATTCAGGTCTGGAGAATCAGGAATGACAGTGCAACTGGGCTCGGCCTTGATTATCATGGACATGAAGTTAAGTCAGTTAGTGTAGGCGACCTGGTGCTCTATAGACCACTCGATCTGGATACTGAAAGTAGATGGGTAACAGGAATAATTCGTCGGTTTAATCTCCTGGGAAGATCCCACCTGTCATTGGGCATTCAACGTATGCCACCTGACATTCACCCGGGCAAACTATACAAGCAGTCCGAAAGTGAAAAGGATAGCAAACCTGTCCTGATGTATCCGGAGAACCGTCTATTGAATTCTGAAGCTACCCTGATCACAATACCTGGCGCTTATCAGGCAGGGACAAAATTTCACATTTCCCTGGACAATGGCAGAAAATTTCAGATCAGGGCAATAAAAGCAGTGCAAATAAATCCTGTGCTTGAGCAATTCACCTTCGAGTCCCTGGGTCAGGAAGGTTTAGACGGCACATGATTTTATAGTATTTCCCTTTGTAACTAACCACAAAAAAGGGACCTTAAAGGTCCCTTTTTTGCTGATCAGGCTATTACATATATAGTCATGACAACCTCTGCTGTTCGCAAATCATACTTATGAAGAAAAAAAAACTGCTATTGCTGATTACTCGTTCGGAACCAGGTGGTGCACAGTCACATGTACTGGAACTTCTTCATGGTTTACGTAACAAATATGAGCTTATACTGGCCACAGGCGAAGACGGATTCCTGCTTGATCATGCAAATGAGCTGGGAATCGAGTCTTATCTTCTGCCTTCATTGAAGAGGAAGATTTCTCCTATCCAGGACTACAGAGCGTATCAGGAGATCAGAAATATTATTCAACAAATAAAACCTGACCTTGTCCACACTCACTCGTCGAAAGCCGGCATACTTGGTAGACTGGCCGCCCGCAGGTTAGGGATAAGGAACATATTTACAGCTCACGGCTGGGCATTTGCAGATGGTACACCCTGGGTAAGAAAGTTAATCGGTATTCCAACGGAATATATCGCAGGGAAATGGTGTGACCAAATCATTACCGTTTCCCATGCAGACAAAAAACTTGCTGTTAAACATCACATTGCAGATGAAAAGAAAATCTCTGTCATTCACAATGGTATCACTGATATAGAACAGAACTTGATAGCAAACCCTGTTAACCAGCCACCCATCCTCACCATGGTAGCGAGAGTGGCACCACCAAAGAACTTCGTCTGTTTGCTAGATGCTCTGGCATTAATTGATGGGAAATACCTCCTACGCGTGGTTGGTGATGGTCCGGAACTAATTCATGTACAGGAACATGCGAATAAGCTAGGGATAGAGAAGAATATTGATTTCATGGGGTCGCGCGATGATGTACCAGAAATCCTTGCCAGCAGTGATATTTTTATTCTTTCATCCGACTGGGAAGGCTTCCCGATCAGCATCATTGAAGCAATGAGGGCCAGCTTACCTATTATTGCTTCTAATGTTGGAGGTATATCAGAGGCTGTTATTGAAGGCCGTAATGGCTACCTGGTTCCACGCGCTGATGTTGAATCACTTAGTAAGGCAATCAGGAAACTGGTAGATGATACATCGAAACGAGTGCGGATGGGTAAAAACAGCCGACAACTTTTCGTTGAACAGAATACAACAGCAAGCATGCTAAGAAAAGTTGATGAAATCTACAGTACACTGCTTTCATGAAAAAATATACTCGAACTTTTTTTAACAGAAACAGCAATCTGTATGGCTTATAGCTAATGTGATTCTCTACATTCTTCGGGCGATAGTAGATTTCGTTATTTCTCTGCTACTTGGTATAAATCCAGATAATTTCCTTTAAACAGGACTTTAAATTCTTTTTCAAGTTTTGACGTTAACGCAGGATATTGCACTTTACTGCAATTAATTAAATTATTATTTACCTCATCCTTGTTGTATATAATATATTTTATTGGATTGAATCCATTTTTTATATTCTCCAGGTTTTTTGCCGTAAAATAATCTTTTAGTGAATCGTACTTTCGATCGTATTTCCCTCCATGACATAAATTATGCAGTAAAGATTGTGGCGCAGTAGCTGTTACACGATTGATGAAAGTTCTATGGGTTAATTTTGGATTTGCCGCATATAATTTCGATGAAACTGCAACATAATATGAAGTTGCAACGTCAGAATAAAACACGCTACCTGGTTCAGTAATGTTATCTATCTCTTTAATATCACTTAGATAAGGTAGAGATGACTTCAGGTAATTTAATTGTATGGGATAATTGATTCTCCAGTGATAAGGAGGGATATTATAATTGCTATAAATCGGCTTTTTAAAATATCCAAAGTGATACAAAGAATCGAATAGTGTACTGAGAGATACTGGGACAAGAAGCACCAGCACAAGAAATAATTCGATTGATACTTTAGGCTTGACCATTTCTCTTAATGACCATCCACGCATGAGTAAAAAATACAGAAAAAATTATTGGTGTAAAGATAATCAAATGAATTCGATACATCGAGCTATAAGGAATAAGCTGTATAAGTGCAGTAAAAAAATATGGAGATGAAACACCGAGGAAACCAATTATCGCTCCTGATGCGAGGAAATACGAGCCTCTATCTCTCCTCATTACAGCCAGATATATTGATATAGGGACAGCCAACACTCCACTATATAGTAAGCCCCACCGTATCTGATGGCCCCACCCAGGCAGTTTTAATGGAACCCCTGGAATGTTTTCATAAACCCTGGGGAGGTGAGGCAACCTCCCCTGTACTTCCATAGATGGAACAAAGAGCGCACGAAGGTGCTCCCAATCTATGACTAAATAAAGTGAAATAATAACGAATGTTGCAAGCAGTGCACACCCTAAACAATTATTTTGTGCAGTCTGGTTTAATAATCTTGAAAATAACCAGAATGATACAAACATTACTGGAATAGAAATATACTTTATAGGGTTGTTATATATGGCATTTACTGAAAGATTACCTGTAAGATAAAATTCCACAAAAAGAAGAACAATAATTAGCACACCAATTACTGGCGATAATACGGTGTAATCTTTATGTATTTCGTACTGTCTGATATACGGATTCTTATCAGCATGCCTTATAAAAAAATAGTACCCAAGAAATGCGATTAGATACCATATAAGTTGTGCCGTATGTATACCGGCTATAACTAATACCGTTAGCAATACAGTAAATATCAGAAATCTATTCCTGGCCACACCAGAGACCAGGAAGTATAAACGGTCAACTGCAGAAATTGCTATCTTTGGATCCGGTTGAATATCGATATATCGAAATGTCATATATATCAATAAATACCAGAACACATAAGATACATTCCCTGGCCAGGGAGAGACTCTAAAGTAGCTATTAATCCCTCCCAAAAGCAGTGTAAACAAAATAACACTGATCAATGGAGCCCATCGATTCTTTACCAGTACACTTGCAAGACGATAATAGGAAAAAAGGGTCACCATGACTATCCAGGGTGCTAACGAGTGCCAGATATAGGGTAGTTCTACTCCAGATACATGCTTGATGAAGGCAAGTTGAAGATGCCATAGTGGAGCGTAGGCAATGCCAGTTTTCAGCTCACCTGTGAGGTGAATACGGTCGAGAATATAGTTACTCGATTCGGCAATTCTATTGGCATATGCCATATGCCACCAGGAATCTGCGAGGATGTCCAGTAAACCACCGTTATAAACCATGATTACAAAAAATACAGTGGCATATAAATATAAAATTTTACTCTCTGTATTGCTTGATATTCTAATTTGGGGGACTTTTGTATTTTTATAAAATAGTGTTGCGATTAAAAGTAAATCAATTAGACCGATAACAAGAATGTAATATTCATAACTTATATTGAAATTTGTAAATAGAAAACCGACTGCCCCATTTAAAGTAATGGAAAACAAAAAAGCAAAAATGACCAAAAGGTCATAGCCATTTACCAGAACTTGCGTTTCACGAATGAAGCGCATCGAAGTAAGAACAAGCAATGTGCCTGGTATAAAAAGCACGTACAGGATAGCTAAATGGGTATATACAATACTGGATAATGAATACATTGAAAGACTTCTAAATTTCCTGGGAACCTCTGATTAATTCTGGACGAAGTAGATTACGATCTAAAACATTCATATTTGAGGCGTAAATCGCACGTAATAGCTGGCTATTGCGAAGATTTACAATGAAAAAACTGAATTTTTTAGGCGCGAGACACGAGTTCATGAATTAATCTGTTAGTAAACAATAACTCGACACAAATAGCAGGGTGTTACGGTCAAAGGCACCTCTAATACTCATACCTTATCTACCCTCTCTTCTAAGAACAATTCTTAATGTTTTCATCAAGATCACAAAATCCAGTAATAAACTGAAATTTTTTATATAAAACAAATCATATTGCAGCTTTTCTCTGGCATCCTCAACAGATGCGCCATAAGGGTACATCACCTGTGCCCAGCCAGTAATACCAGGCATCACCAGATGACGTAAATCATAGTAGGGAATCTCTTTTTCAAGCTGCTGAATAAACTCCGGCCTCTCTGGTCTGGGGCCTATAAAACTCATTTCACCTTTTAATACATTCCATAACTGTGGCAATTCATCAATGCGTGCTGTACGGATAAACTTGCCAACGCGGGTTATGCGTGGATCATCATTTTCTGCCCACTTTGCTCCCTCTCTTTCTGCATCAACAACCATGGAGCGAAATTTATGGACATTGAACTCCTTATCGTTTAACCCAGTTCTAGCCTGAGAATAAAAGACCGGCCCCCATGTATCTATTACTATTAGACAGGCTGTTATAATAAAAACCGGCATTAGTACAACCATCAAAATTATTGCGAGTAATATATCTATTACTCGTTTCAATTTCAGTCCAACCGCATTCCTCAGCAGATCAAACCCACCCCCCTGCATAAACCAACCATGTTTTAAATGTAGAACAGGGACTTTAAACTGGAATTGCTCATAAAAAGCTGTAAATTCATGCAAACTTGCACCAGAGGCCCGGAAATCCATAAGAGTTGATACTTCTTTTTCAGTAAATGTTTTTTCTGTAGCAACAATTACACCTGTAATTTGATTACTCTTACAACTGGATAGTTTAGTTGTATCTCCTTTAATACAAACCTGATAAGTCTCTGGTAACTGATCTCTATTTTTCAGGTTATCCAGGAGAACAATTAGTTCAGTTGAGGAAATGCTGAAATCGCTCAGCAGGTAATTCAATTTTTCTGCCGAACCAAGAAAAAGCCAGGTAGCACTTTCCTTGATTTTTTCCATCCACTTTGACAGAGCATAACGAGACCAGGCCGCCCAGGCGGCAAACAGTATCAAGGCAATTGGCATTACTCCCCTGCCAAATATAGATTCAAAGTGCAGTGGTCCATGAAAATAAACCAGTGACGCGCTAACAAGAATTGACAGGAGTGCCGCAAAAGCTGCCGTCACAGGCAACCTTGATACTGTGGCTGGAGTCTCTATACGATAGACATCCATGACATAAAGCGTGATAACAACTGCAGCAAGTACTTCAAAGAACGGAATAGATACAAGGTTAACCCATGTACCTAATCTGGCAAAGTGGACTATCTCGTAGAGAATCGCTAGCGCAAAAATATCGCTTATAAACAAGAATGCACCCGTTTTTTTCCAGGAAACTCTATGTGGAAATGTCGCTTTCATGTCGTAATATTATTTACCGATTATGTCTATCTTATTGTTCTTTATACTTAATTTTCTGGAAACATATTCTGAGATTATGGGAACACCAAGTAGAACCAGAATCCAGTTTGTCTGTGTGTGGTGCCTTATGGCAGCCCCAAAACTGACAACACCAATTGCCCACATTGCAGTAATAGCCAAATATATAATAAAGAGAATACGGACTTGTGGATAGCGTTTCAGTAACATTAAAGTTGATGCGAATAATAAAACTCGTAACACAGACTCCGCATAAGCGAGCAGGCTATGGAAAGAATTAATCTGAAAAATAAATGGGGAGAATAAATACTCCAGGTAAACAAGAAAGTATGTCGAGATAAACATCACAATACTCTTATCACTAATACTTGAAATAAAGGCCGTTCCAGGCACTCCATCCCGAAACAAAGCCCTTCGATAATTTACAACATCCCTCATAAAATTATCAATAGCACTAACTTCTGGCGTCCGGTAAATTTTATTCTTCTCTTTAAGCAAGCTTTTACGCTCATTTAATGTTCTTCCCACCTTATTATTCTTATCGTTAGTACTTTCTATTTTTTTAGTAAATTCTTCATCTACAGGAACTTCCATATTACTGCTTGAAGCCATCTTCAGGTCACTTACATACATGCTTTGTGCAAAATAAACACCAACACACATAATGATTAAAAGAACTATCCTTTTTGTCAAAGACAAAACTGTCAAAGGCAATCTGTGACTGACGAGAATTATAAATATAATTGGTGACAGATAGATAAGTCCCTTTATATGAAACATGCCCATTAATAACAATAAAAACATACTGGCTAGCATCCTTAAAAAACTATCGGATGTGCTGCCCGTGAGACCAAAATAGATACCTGCAATAAGTAAGTATAACTCGAATGGTTCACGATAATGTAATGTCGTGAAGTAGACTATCGATGGCCACATGCCATAAAGAATCAAATATGTCTTACGGTTCCCCTGCAAACAACATTGTTCTGCAATTCCAAGAAAAAAGTATATTGATATGACAAAAAATAAAATATTTAACAGAAACACAAAATATAGAGACCCACCTAATTCAAGCATTTTTGCCAGATAATTAGCATACAGGTGCTGGCCAAGATATCCACAGTAACCCAGGTCAGAACAGTCATGGGCCAGGCGCATAAACCCAGCAGGATCAACCTCATTCTGAGGGGGGCTAAGGTAAAAGGCAAATAGATATGCAACTACGTGATGAAATGTCAGTATGACAAGTAACAACACAGCTGATTCACTACTAGTTTTTCTATTTACCAGAAGAATCAAAGCATACGACACCAGTACCAGAAATATATTTTCCAAATTTAATCCAGAAATATTGCTCATATTTTCAAAACACTAGAGAATAGTAGTTCGTGCTAGTCAAGTTTGTGATTCAAGCCATGACTCAAACATAAGAACATCCCAGAGATGATGCTGCCAGTTTCTTTCACCAGACATATGCTCAGCTAATTTTTTTCGGATTGGAGATGGATTAAAGAATCCTTCTTCGCGTAGCCTGTGCTCATTCAACAGTGACTCAGCCCAATCACGCAGCGGACCTCGCAACCATGAATCAATGGGCACAGCAAAACCCATTTTGGGGCGATCCATCATTGTACTGGGAATATACTTATCAATTACTCTGCGCAGTATCCATTTTCCTTCCCCATTCCTTACTTTTAAATGCTGTGGCAAGCTCCAGGCATACTCAACCACTCTGTGGTCCAGGAACGGGACTCTTGTTTCAAGACTTACTCCCATTGCCGCCCGATCCACTTTCACCAGGATATCATCAGGCAAATAACTGACAGCATCCAGGTACTGCATACGTTGCATGCAGTCTGCCAGTTCTGCCCACTGAGAAGAATCAGTTAGCTGTGTCAATGCTTCTTCAGCGCCCAACACTAAATTAGCTGTATCTTTCCAGTGGGATATAAGCCCATGGTAAAGTCCTTCAAATCTCCTGAACATCAGAAGCTCTGCACCTTTATGTAATTTATCTTCTGGCGAACCTTGACCTCCAAAGGAGGATAAATCAGGAGAGATCCATCGTAATAATGAGCTCAACATGGCCGGGTTTAGCCCCTTGATTCCTGAAGCAAGCACCCTTCTAAGTGGGTATGGAATCCTGCCGGTTTTATTCCAGAATGAGTTAGCAAAAAAATACCGATCATATCCTGCAAAAAGTTCATCCCCTCCATCACCAGACAGTGCAACTGTCACATACTGTCGTGTCATTTCTGAAACAAGGAAAGTTGGTATCTGCGAAGAGTCAGAGAAAGGCTCATCGTAGAGATAGGGTAGTCGGGGAATTACATCCATTGCCTGCTCTGGAGTCATATACAGCTCCGTATGCTCGGTGCCCAGGTGGGATGCTACCCGTTTTGCATGATCAGCCTCATTGTAAGCCTCATCATGAAACCCAATTGAAAATGTCTTTATCTGCTGAGTGCTCTCCGCCTGCATCAATGCAACAACAGCTGATGAGTCATATCCGCCAGACAAAAAAGCCCCCAATGGAACATCAGAGACCATTTGATTACGTATTGATTCACGTAACAAACTATCCAGTGTATCTATGGCTTTTTCATCTGTCAGGTCAACAGGGTTTCTGACTCCAGACTCAGCCACATCTTTCATATTCCAGTAAGGCACAGGAGTTGGTAAAACTCCTGGCTGGGTAGAATGCGGTATATGTAAAAAAGTGCCCGGTGTTAACTTATGAATATCCTGATATATTGAATACGGTGCAGGAACATAATTATGCTGCATATAGAGAGCCAGGGCATTTCTGTTGATATTATTCTGCCAGTCCGGGTGAACACGCAAGGCTTTTAATTCAGAGCCAAACAGCAAAGAACCACCCTGCCAACCATAGTAAAGGGGCTTTTCACCTATACGATCTCTGGCCAGGCTTAATACACGTTGTTTTTTATCCCACAGTGCAATGGCGAACATGCCTGTGAACCGGGTAAGTGCATCGGCAAGCCCCCAGGCTTCCACTGCAGCAAGCAGGACTTCAGTATCTGAATGGCCACGAAATTCATGGCCAAGACTTGCCAGCTCAGTTTGAAGATGATGAAAATTATAGATTTCACCATTATAGGTCACGACATATCTTCCAGATGATGATTCCATAGGCTGGTGACCACTGCTGGATAAATCCTGAATCGACAGCCTTCTATGCCCTAGAGCAACACCATGCTCACGATTCACCCAGACACCGGCATCATCCGGCCCACGATGAAATAGCATTGAGGCCATAGCAAGGCATACTCGCTCTGCATTGGGGTCCAGCCCCCGGAAATCACAAAAACCTGCCAGCCCGCACACTTATCCGCTAACTCCGGACATCAGCAACACCTCGATACACTGCTTCATATTTCTTCACTACACCGTCTAGAGAATAATTATTCTTCACACGCAGTCTTGCCTTTTTTCCCAGCTCGTATCGAAACCCGGGCGATGCCTGCAGTAACTCAATTATCGCTGCAGCCAGGGCATCTGGGTTTTTTGCTGGAACCACACGTCCTGTTTCTCCCACAATCAAAGAAGAATCACCCACATCTGTGACTACACAGGGCACAGAACAGGCCATTGCTTCACCGACAACATTAGGAAAGCCCTCACCCAGAGAAGAAGAAACAGATATATCCATCGCTGCAATCAGATGGGGAACATCTTTCCTTATTCCTAAAAGGTGAATAGACTCTT
>JBLYYR010000131.1:0-4613 GCA_048550195.1 Arenicellales bacterium | reverse complement strand
GCGAGTTCACTGTGCCCGGTCCAGGCTGAAGCGCGCAGAGCAGCCGAAGGCCAACACATCGGGGCGGCTTTTCTTTGGTTCTGTTTCTTTTGTCCGTACAAAAGAAATGAACTCGCCCATGAAAGGCGAAATCATCAGCAAAGTTCTAGAACAAGAACAAAAAAGAAAAAACTAGTGAAGGCTACCTACAAGCCGTGCGCCAGCACAAAAAAAACGCTACGGTTTCTTTAGCAACAGAAGCCTGCTGCCAGACAAATGATCATGCAGACTCAAATGATTGTGATCTACAATCATCCACAGAAAGCCAAGGCCTGCCAGGGCCCAGGACAATATTGCTGAAAAAAATCGCAGGGTGACCTGTTTTTTATTCGGCTTGTTTCCCTGCATGCCTACCAGAGTTATCTTCCAGGGTTTCATTCCGGGGGTTTGTCCGCCTTTCAGCCAGAACCCTGCAAAATAGAGATAACTTACCAACAAGTACCAAAGAACCTTCAATACCTCAACTACTGGAATCGATCGTATATCCTCAGGGAATAAAATAAGAGGCAATGTTGCAAAAAACAGAACGGCAGCCAATAAAAGAGCATCATAGAAAATGGCAGCGGTAAGCCGTAAGAAACCGACAGTTTGTTGATTATCTACGTTATTCATATTTGGGCCTGGCTTAGATGTAAAAAAATCAATCACTTAGGTTTACTTGTTCACAATCATCAAAAAAAAACATGCGGATGTTATTGGAATAGCAGCGTGGTTGCAAAGGTTTAATTCATATATTGTATAGCTCACTGAAATTAATAAAAAAATAAAATATGCCTAAAAAATAGGCAGAATCACTGTGCTGTACTACGGGCGAGGGCGCTGATGACAGGTCTTTGAATTATTGCACAGACTTATCCACAGATTTTGTGGAAAAACAGAAAAAACCTGGGGCCCCAGCTAAAAACGGGAAGCTATCGAGCTGGGAGTTCCTGTCAGGAAGGCAAAAAAACTGGCTTTTATTCACAATCAAGTAGTTATAAACTAAACATAAGCCAATACATATACTACCATTGTCTGTATACAATAAAAAATTAGGGGGTAGCTTTGGAATATGGCAGAAACTATTGTCCTGTAATCTACAGGATGGTAACCAGTGTTCTCTGCCGGAGTAAGGGCTCAGCTTTTAAAGCTTAATTAGCTGATGCCCGTGTTCTCTAATGAGAGTCATCCGGAGCCAAGTCTGTAGTGTCAATGGATTTGAATAAGGCGGGGTATCCGATAAAGTTTCTAAGGAGCGGTGTCAATACATGCCCTTATGAACGTGTTGGTGAAGGGTGATAAAAGTATTTAATTTTTTGTAGGGGCTTAGAGGATGAGTGATGAAGCTAATGTTTAGTAAGCTCGTGATGAAACTTCTTGTCATTTCATCCCTGTTTATTTCGGATTTTTCCGTATTACTGGCAGATGATGTTTTTAAGGTTGGTATATTTCCACGGCGCAGCGTTGATGCCACGCTAAGAATGTTTACTCCCCTGGCGGAATATCTTGAAGAATATCTGGGCAGGGAGGTTTCGATAGATGTACCCCCAGATATGCCGGCTTTCTGGTCAAGACTGGAAAAAGGTGACTATGATCTTGTTCATTTAAATCAATACCACTATGTTCGTGCCAATGCAAAAATGGGATGGCAGGCTATACTTAAAAATGAAGAATTCGGTAAGGACAAACTTGCCGGGGCATTGTGGGTTTTAAAGGATAGTGATATCAAGCACATTGGTGATCTGCGGGGCAAGCTGATCGTTTTCGGTGGAGGCGATCATGCAATGGTGGCATCTGTTATGACTCGGGATATTTTACTGCAGGCAGGTCTTAACGATGAGTCTTTTATCAGCATGTCTACATTGCAGCCGCTTAAATCAATAAATAGCGTCTATTATAAACAGGCGGACGCCGCAGGTATTGCTGACATGGTGGTTAAATTTCCTTCTGTCAGGAATAAAATTGATGTTGGCAAGCTGAGGATCCTGGCAAAGTCAAAGTCATTGTCACATCTGCCATGGGCGGTACGCAGCGATATGAAGGCGAATGAAATGGAAAAAATTAAAAACAGTCTTTTGTCACTAAATGATTCAAGTAAAGGGAAAGCTGTGCTCAAAAAAGCAGGCATGACCGGAATCAGACCCGTACTGGACAGTGATTATGATGAGCATAGATTAATTATTAAACGTGTATTAGATGAGGACTACATTACAGATCGGCGCAGTACTAAAGACTTGACACATACAGAAGAAGAAAAATAGGTAATGAGTAATACGGACACACAACGCAGTTCAATCTTTGATTCTTACCGGAACAGGTATCTATTACTGGGCGCAATGCTTACCCTGGCACTTGGCATGGTTGCCTGGGTAGGCTATGAACAGGTAGAAGAGGCGAGTGACCTGCAATTTCAACGCATCACCCAGCGAAATCGCGTGTCAGCAATATTGTCGAATCTTGGCGAGGGAAGGAACAGGCTTCTTGGCTTGCTGCAAAATGTCGTTATGGAGCCGAATAGAAAAAATCTGGATAAAATCCCGGAAGTGTTCCAGAAGCTCTATTCGGGTGTTGATGACTTACAAAATGAAGAAAGTATTAATTCATCTGAGAAGAAGCTGATTGTAAATGAACTCAAAAGAGACCTTGACGAGCTAAGTACACGTTCTGAACGGTTGGCAGAAATTCGAATAAATCATTTTCTGTGGTTTCCTGCTACGCATGAGTTGCAGAATCAATTACTTCCAAGATTTATTAATTCCATAACCTTGCTTCAGGATATCGCTGTCACTTTTGCGGATAGCCAGATCTATTATGAACAGGAAGTCTATAAAAAACTTCAGGAGGCTCGCCTGGAATGGGTGAGGATGACAGCAGAACTGAGGCTGCTGGTTGCCAACCGCTTTGGTGTGTTCACGATAGACACAGAAAAAGGAATGAAGGGTCGGTATGAGAATATAGTGCAATACTCAGTAAGCCTGAAAACAAAACTCAATGCGCTAAAGACTTTTGCAGAGCAGAACCGTCTCGGTATATATGGCAAAGAAGCTGCAATCGAACTGGAAGAAAACTACGAAAACTGGATGATTGCATTTGGATCGCTGGCCACAAAATTAAAAGAGGATGATTGGCGTAAGGATTTAACTTTTCTCAAATATAGTCTTTATCCTGTGCTGGACAGGTTTCAGCAGCGGATTTCTTCCCTGCAGGTTGAGCTGGATATACAGTCTGCTACTGATATTACTGACCTGGCAGAAACCGCAAGGAGCCTTACACTCACGATCGTGGCAATCACCATGGCGGTTGTTTCACTTTTATGGCTTAGTTTTTTCTCTTTCAATCGTCTTGTTCTAAGGCCTATTAGAGAGACTACTTATGCCCTGCGGCAGCAGGCATCAGGAAAATTTGTAAGTTTGAAACAGGTTGCTGTATTACGCGAAACGCGTGAACTTGCTGATGCATTCCACAGCATGCGTTCGCAGGTAGAGGAGCGCCAGCAAAGACTGGATTACATGGCCCATCATGATGAGTTAACGAGGCTGCCGAATCGTGCACTTTTTTACCAGCATCTCGAGAAAGCAATATTAGCAGGTAAAAAAAGTAAACAATTGGTCGCCCTGTTTTTTCTTGACCTGGACCGGTTTAAGAAGATAAATGATACTCTCGGACATGGAGTGGGCGATGAATTGCTGCGCAAAGTTGCGAAAAGACTGGAAACTACATTGCCAGAATGCAAACTGGCACGATTCGGCGGTGATGAGTTCGCAATTATTGCAGAAGGCATCAATGATAAAAGCTATGTTGTATTTCTTGGTGAAAAAATTCTGCAGATATTTCATTCACCCTTCAAAATTAAAAATAATACGCTAAGGGTTTCTACGTCGATTGGAATAGCGATGAGTCCAGTTGATTCAGATACTGTAAGTGATTTATTAAAAGCTGCAGACACAGCAATGTATGTCGCCAAGAGCCAGGGGAGAAACCGGTACTGGTTCTTTACAGAAAAAATGTCCCAGATGGTACAGGAAAAGCTTGTGCTGGAAAATGAACTCCATCAGGCTCTCCTGGAGGACCAGTTTGAGGTGTACTACCAGCCCGTAGTTACGTTGAATGGGCAGCAATTGACCGGTTTTGAATGTTTGTTGCGCTGGAACCATCCTAAACGTGGCGTTCTGTCACCGGCGTATTTTATCGACATGCTCGATGAAACCGGGTTAATCAAGGACGTAACATTATGGTTACTGCAGCAAGCGACTGTCATGTTAGAGAAATTTGCAAGTTCAGGGTGTTTTGAATTGAGCCTTTCTATAAATCTGACTGCCAGGATGCTTCAGGACAGCAGCTTTTCCAGCAAGCTGCTCAGACACCTGATGGATAAGAAACCAGAACCGAAAAAGCTTGTGATCGAAATGACTGAAGATGCATTGGCAGAATATTTTTATGATGCAAATGAGACACTTCAGGCCCTGAGAACACTTGGTGTGAGGGTGGCAATTGATGATTTTGGCACTGGCCAGTCGTCACTTGACCACCTTCGATCTTTTCAGTTTGACCAGCTAAAAATTGATAAGAGTTATGTGCAGGATGTTATTGATGAT
>JBLYYR010000130.1:0-2629 GCA_048550195.1 Arenicellales bacterium | reverse complement strand
CCTCATATCCTGCATGGTCGGTGGCGACCAGGATATTTATTTTTTTGTGGTGTCTGGGCTTGCTCAAGGCTTCAATAGTGTGGAATAAATATCCGCAACCTGTCTTGACAATACGCTCCAGTCATATTTTTCTCTGGCAGTGGTTCTTGCCTTCCTGCCTAAGCGTTTCCTGGCTTCCGGGTCATGCAGCAGACTGACAATGGCGTTTGCCATTTGCTCAACATTACCATCTGCAATGACCATCCCATCGACGCCGTGCGTTAATAGCTTCGCCGAGCCTTCAAAACCAACAATGGCTTTTTCAGCCATCATATAATTAGTCAGTTTCTGCGGGATACCCGGGCAGTTGACTCTCGGGACAACAGCCACGTCAGCGCAGGCAAGGTAGTCGGGGATTTCTGAAAAGGGCTTGTTCCCGACAAAGCAAACACTGTCTTCGATTCCAAGCTCCCTGACAAACCGGGCATACTTGTCACCTTTATCAATGCCCACTACCAGCAGGATCGAATCCTTGTCCTTGCTGCACACCCGCTGCATGGCTTCAAACAGGTAGTCGACGCCCTGGAAGTTTGCCAGTGAGCCGGTATAGACAACCACCTTTCTTGATTGCAGACCATGCTTGTCAATGATCCGTTGCGGATGGGGGTTAATAAAATCACTGTAGTCAACACCCGTCGGTACCACCGCAATGGACGCGTCAGGTATTCCTGCACGTAACATACGGTTCTTTAACTCGTCAGACACTGCCACATTAAAATTCGCCTGTCGCGGAACGTAACCATCAAGAAATCGTGCAACACGCTTCAGGTTCCAGAAGCGATAGCTGGAAAGTTCATCTGTCAAGGTCGTATGTGCATCATAAATTACCGGGATGCCTCTTATGGCCCTCACCGGATAACTGATCAGGGCGCCCTCAAAGTGATGGGCGTGTATCAGGTCAATACTGTTTTCCTTTACAACCTTGAGCAAGGTAAAGAAAAGCAGCGGATCGAGCAACGACAGCTTGGTAATCGTTGGGCCGGCAGAGAAGTTCTTGTAGGGAACAACCCCGGGTATTCTGTGAATCGTGATACCCGTGGTCTCGATATCCTTGCCGAAATGATAAGTCACCACGTGGACTGAATGCCCCTGCTCGGCAAGGGCCTCGGACATCCTTAAAATTCTGCTGGGTGTGCCGCGGTTCTCCGGGAACGGGCAGGCGGCCACCATTGCAATATTTAACGCTCTCATCGTTATAATCAACAGGATCCCCGATATTTCATGCCTTGACAGGGGTAACGGCAGGATGCGTCTTTTAGATAAACGTTGGATAACATACAGTTTTCATTTCCGATCAGCAGGCACAGTGTAACAATAATTGCATATATTTCTACGTATTTCAGTACGATAGGTGGCCACAATCTGATAAAGTCATTTCACCATTGCCAACCCCTGCAACCCTTTCCGAACACATGCCAAGTGAATGACTGAGCAACTCAACATGAAGCACAAGCTCTCCGGTGCCACACTGATCGGTGATCGGCAGACCTGGCTGCTGGAACAAGCCAGCGGCCACAGGGTTATACACATCGGTTGCGTCGATACGGGGTTCCTCGATCAAAAACTGGACAAGGATGATTTGCTGCATACCCAGCTTGAGGGTGTCTGCTCACAGCTGGTTGGCGTTGACAACAATTCGCAAGGTATCCAGCAGCTACGAGAGCAGGGATTTGACAAGCTGATCTGTGGTGATATCTCAGACGACAGCACCCGGATAATCGAGGAAACGGGGAAGCTCATGCAGGGGTGTGACTTGATCATCTGCGGCGAGGTGCTTGAGCACGTCCTGAATTATGGCCAATTCCTTGCGGGTATCCGTGAACTCGCGCTGGCCTACAAGTCCACGGTTATTGTCTCGGTACCCAATGCTTTTTCTCTGGAGGGATTCGCATCCGTTTTCCTGGGCACCGAGGATGTGCACCCTGATCACAAGTGCTATTTCTCCCAGGTCACACTCACCACGCTGCTGAGCCAGGCGGGCTTCAGCCCTGTTGGTACCTGTTTCTATTCGAGAGACCGTGTGGCTACACGGATAAAACGAATAACAAAGCACTTCATTACCAAAACGCTGTTTGCGTTCAGGCCGCAGTTGGCGGAGGGCCTGATTCTTGTCGTGGTACCTGAACAGGCGGGTACTGCAGCTGTTCAAGATTCTGGTTGAATAAGCCTCAAACCCGGTACCGGCATGGGTGAAATTCCAAAGCAGTTGTCAGGGAAGTTTACAATCAGGAAACATTTTCTGTCGAAGCTATAAAAAACCAAGATCGTCAAATAATTAACGGATGTTCTTGGGCAGGGCCTGTCGTTTTTTACCGGGATTGCGTGGTCAGCAGTTTACAAACTTTACACTTTGCATCGGTCTTACTTACCGCGCATCTCAATAAGTAACTAAAATTTATGGCATTTATATAAACGGCACTTTTTATGCATTCATTTAGTCAGCTAAGCGTTTGTATGTGTCGTGTGCGAAGCGAAATTCTCACGCCTTGCTGGACAAAAATAATCATAGTATGAAGGAGAGTACTCATGCTTCATCTAAGAAAGGCTGTTGTATCAACGATCGCAATCCTGGGGATAGCAATTGGCGGTT
>JBLYYR010000129.1:0-2963 GCA_048550195.1 Arenicellales bacterium | reverse complement strand
TAGCGCGAAATAACAGGGGACAGGCCACATTGTAGCTGTCTCCATATTTTCCTTTATTAATACTATGGAATGAAAGGGTTCCGGGACTTGTGTATTTGTTATTCTTTTGTCTTAAATTAATAAAACACAGGTCATGATCATGCTAGAAAAAAACCAGGCTGCTCCAGTATTTAGTTCACCAAACCAGGACAACGAAATTGTCGACTCATCCAGTTACAAGGGCAGCAAAAACATTGTTTTGTATTTCTACCCGAAAGACGATACACCGGGTTGTACCATTGAGGCGAATCAGTTCACTGAACTGGCCAGTGAGTTTGCCATTGCTGATACCGTGGTTCTTGGAGTAAGCAAGGACTCTTGTGAAAGTCACCAGGCGTTTATTGATAAGTTTGGCCTTAAAGTAGGTCTGCTGGCCGATACTTCGGGTGAGTTATGTGATGCTTATGGGGTATGGCAGGAAAAAGAAAAAAATGGTGTGAAGAAAATGGGTATTGTCCGTTCTACCTTTTTGATCAACAAGCAGGGGCTGCTGGTCGATGCCGTTTATGGGATTGGCGACGTAAACGGTCATGCGCAGGAAATGTTAGAAAAGGCCCGGCAGCTTTGAGCAAAGGGCAGGGAACAATCAGGAACTATCAGGAATATTAGGGGACAGACCATGTTTTAGGGTATTGAGATGCAACAGAAGGCTGAAAAAGAATGGTGGTCTGTCCCCTGTTGTTTTTATTGATTGTTGAAGCGCTGGACTTTGCAGAGTGATTATGTGGAAATGTGTGCGACAGCGATAAGAAACGGCTACCAGCTTATCACGGTAGAAATTAACCAGACCAAAGGAGACTCGCAAAATGGATGAAGAACAGAGAAAGAAACTAACCGAATGGATGGTCGACAGGAGTGTCGATACCGATATCGACAGCCAGGCGCGTACTCACCGCAAGGAGATACTGGCTGGGCTGGGCGAAGTACACGTGCGTGAAATGGCGGCCAGGGAGGGAATCGAGCTCAGCGATGAACACCTTGGGGTGGTCGAGTGTCTGCGTGACTATTACCTGGAGCTTGGAGAAGCGGAAAATGGCCGCGATCTTGAGGAGATGCTCGATGAAATATTTGACGGCCACGGTGGTCGCAAATACTTGTGGCGACTGTTTCCGGGTGGCCCGGTATCCCAGGGTATGCGTCTCGCCGGGCTACCGCTGCCACCACACTCCGGGGACAAAGGTTTCGGGACCGTGCGTTAGAGTTAAAGGGGTCGGCGTGATTAAAATTAAATCACTCCGACCCCTTTAGCGGACCTTATTTGGCTAGTCACTGTTTTCCTCTTTCCTACTTCTTTATGACGTAGTAATCATTCTGGAAATCATGCTCGAGCTGATGGATGTCGATATCTGTAAAACCGGCTTCAGTTAACAGCTCCTGCGCCTTCTCCTGTCCCCACATGTTGCCGAGGCCATCACCGCCCTGAGCGAGTGAAACGGTCATGCAATGGGTAGTCGAAAGTGTGTATAGCAGCGGACCTACCGGATGATCCATGTTGTTTTGCACTTCACTCGAAGCATGAATCTCCTGCATCAGGTAAATGCCGTCATCCGATAAGGCAAGGTTAATTCCCTTAAGAACATTTAAAGGCTTCGCCTGATCATGTACCGCGTCGAATGTTGTAATCAGGTCATATCGCTCGTGACTGTCTTGCTGATCGAAATCGGTTACGTCTCTGGTCAGAAAGTTGACATTGCTCAGACCTTTTTTTCGCGCTTCATCTGTGGCGTAATCGATGGCTTCTGCAGACAGGTCGACACCAACAAAAGTGCTGTCTGGATACAACTCGGCGAGCAGATTTATCGCACGGCCGCGGCCGCAACCAACATCGAGTACCCTGATACCTTTGCCAAGCTTTTCTTGCAAACCTGGTACCAGCGGCAGGATGTGCTCCTTTAACGATGCAAGTACAGTCTGACCGCTGTCTTCGGCCATCACTTCGTGGAAGCGCGTGAACTTTTCATACGGTACGCCGCCGCCATTCCTGAAACAATCGATGATGTCATCTTCAACAGTACCTATCATCGGGATGTACTGGGCGAACACCGAGATATTGCCTGCGCTTGAGCCACGGGTAAGCCACGAAGCATGTTCTTCAGGCAGGGAATAGGTACTGTCGTACGGGTGAAAGTCAATCACCTTGCTGACGACCAGTGCATTCAACCATTCACGAACATAGCGTTCATTGAGACCTGCATCATCAGCGAGTTCTGAGCTGTTTACGCGACCGAGTTTTTCGAGATGGTCAAACAGTTTCGTACGGTGGCCGATAGACAACATGACGCACAATGCTCCTTCATTTAATGCATTGACCAGGCGGTCGGCAAAGGTACCGGATTTATCGTGATCAAACTGGGGCAACTGGCAATTTAGACACATGGCTTTTTCCTCTTCGTTATTAATGTGGAGTTCTGTTTGCGTGATTAAAAGTTTATGCCCCGTGGCAGGAAAAAGCAGTGGACGAAGAGTACGGACTTTTACATTTAATTTATGGTTGAGAATCAGTGAGTTATAAGGAATGGCATGTGACTGGACGACTTTAAGATAGAAAAACTATACTCACGGTATAGTTTTTAAGACGCGGAGCAGTTGGAAATGGGTGATAAGGCCAGTAATACCCGGCAACGAATTATGTCGACAGCAGAAAAAATTATCCTGCAGAAGGGGTTTGCCGGTACATCGATCGACGAGGTGATACAGCATTCGCATATCACCAAGGGCGGTTTTTTCTACCATTTCAAGGGCAAGAATGACCTGGCACTCGGATTATTGAAGCGATATCTCGATGCCGATGATGTTTTCTTCAATGAGTTGTTTGGGCGGGCCAGGGAGCTGACCGAAGACCCGCTGCAGCAGATGCTGGTATTTTTAAAACTGCTTGCCGAGGCAATGGCAGAACTTAAAGTTCATCATCCTGGCTGCCTGGT
>JBLYYR010000128.1:0-3444 GCA_048550195.1 Arenicellales bacterium | reverse complement strand
CGTCCATCCCAGATCATCTTTCATCCGTAATCATGTTTTAGAAGATGGGTATAACCTCCTAGTGGGAGAGTTTATTCTTCGGGCGCTTCAAAGTTCTAATTCATATTTTTGTATAAGTCGATAAACATGACGTTCACTTATTCCAAGCGTCTGCGCAACCATTGCTCGATGCCCCGCAAACTTTTCCAGCATCCTTCTGAGGTACGCCTGTTCCAGTTCAGTGAGAGTTGGGTCATGATCAAATGATACGTTGAGGTTGAACGCAGGACTGGATTCAGATTTGCCGAAGGTCAGGTGTTCAGCACGTATTGTTTTTTTATCCCGGGAAAGGATGATGGCTCGTTCTACAACATTTTTCAGCTCTCTGACATTACCTGGCCAATCGTAGGCAACAAGCTTGCGAATAGCTTCTTTGGTGAAGCACTTGTTTATACGGCAGGAAAAATTGTTATTATGAATAAAATAATCCACCAATGAAGGAATGTCATTGCGGCGTTCCCGTAACGGTGGACTGGTGATGGTGAATGCTTCCAGTCGGTAGTACAGGTCCTGGCGAAAATCGCCTGTTTCGTACATATCATTGAGGTTGCGATTGGTGGCGGCAACAATCCTCACATTAGCAGAGAGATCCTTTGTCCCCCCGACACGGCGAAACTTTCCGGTTTCAAGTACCCGTAACAGTTTAGCCTGGATAGAGGCACCTATTTCACCTATTTCATCCAGAAAAAGCGTGCCGTTCTGGGCTCCTTCTATAAGTCCTTTTTTCTGTTTGTCCGCACCGGTAAAAGCACCGCGTTCGTGTCCAAAAAGTTCCGATTCGAATAAATTATCCTGTAAGGTGCAGCAATCCACTGCAACAAAATTTCGATCACTACGGTCGCTGTGTTGGTGTATGGCATGGGCGATCAGTTCCTTGCCAGATCCGCTTTCGCCAAGAATAAGGACGGTTAGGTCACTAGTTGCTACGTCACCGATGAGCTGCTTTACCTCATCGAGCGCCTGGCTTTGGCCGATCATCAACGATGTGGAATTCTCTTTCGCCTGTAAGTGACGTTTGCAAAACTGGTGATCGTTGCGCAAAGCAGCATTATCAAGAGCCCGCTGTACTATCAGTGTCAGCTCATCTGGATTGATGGGTTTAGTCAGGTATTCAGATGCGCCGGCCTTCATGACCTCAACTGCATTTTTTACTGAACCATATGCTGTGAGAACGACCACTGGCTGGTTTTCCGAATAATCCGGGAGACGAGCCATACAGTCGCCGTCGGGTAGACGCACGTCTGTTATGATCAAATCAGGTTCGTGATCCTTCAGGTATCTATCCGCATCGGCCAGGCTATGCACTCCGACGGCCTTATGTCCAATATCTTTGATATATTTCATGATCATCAGGTTGATAACTTCATCATCCTCAATTACCAGGGTATTCGGCTTCATTGCTCAGTCCTCAGTCCTTTTTATTACTGAAACGGCATCAGGTAAACGAACGATAAACCGGCTACCCTGGCCCAGAGTACTTTCTACTTCCAGAGTGCCGCCGTAATTCTCGACAATATTTTTGGAAATAGCCAGACCCAGACCAATTCCATTAATCTTATCAGCACGGCGACTGAAAAATGGATTGAATATTCTCTGCATATCGTCCTTCGAGATACCTGTACCGGTATCTTCAAAGCTGAGTTCGACAAAATCCTTGTTCTGTATGGCAGTGACCAGCAGCTTTCCGCCGTCAGGCATGGCGTGAATTGCGTTCTGGGTCAGGTTGAGTATTAGCATCCGCATTTCGCTGTCCGTAGCGAGTATGCGCAGTTCCTTTTCCGCTAGATTCATTGTGAGTTCGATGTCTGCTTTTTCTGCTTCATATTCCAGCAGACTCAGGGTTTCTTCAACGACAGTTTGCACTGACACCAGTTCTGGTTGACTCGCAGGCGCGGCACTGAGCTTAAGCAGGCGCTCGGTAACATTTATACACTTGTCGATTTCCTGGTCGACTATATGAAGGTATTGGTGCATCACATCGGGGTCTGCATCGGGCAGCTCAAAGTCTTTAAAAAAAGCATGCAAAGCCAGGTGAACTGCGGTTAGTGGATTGTAAATTTCGTGAGCCACACCTGCTGATAGTTGCCCGAGTTCAGAGAGCCTGTGTTCGTGGGAAAACTTAACATCAAGGGAAAGGTTACGAATGGACTCAACAATCAAGGTATCGGGTTTGCCATTTCGGGTAACCTTCATAGGTGCTGCAAAGATTTCAACATCCAGACTGGATCCATCAGTACGTAAATGCCTGTGAACAACCTTAAGTGGTACTGGGTTTCGGCTTATTTCATAGACTGGGCAAATCATGAGAGTGGCAGGGCAGGGAGTGTCGCGGTCGTGAATGGACGTGTAACATTTTACGTCGATCTCACTATTTTCTGGAAGTAAACATTGCTCACGATATGTATGATTAACAAGCAGAATATTAAAGTCTCTGTCTAAGATCCGAACACCGTCAGGGATGGCATCAATCAGCGATTGAAGGAATGTTTTGCTTTCCTCCAGTTCCAGTATTTTGCCTTGCAGGTTTTCGGCCATCCGGTTAAATGTGGCGCCGAAATCAGCCAGTTCATCCGAGCCATGAATGTTTACACGGATATCCAACTCCCCCTGAGAGAAGGCGTTGCTGGCGGCAGATAGCTGATCGACGGGCTTAAGTATGTACTTGCGGATGAACCACCAGCCACCTGTAAGATTGATCAAAACAATCAAGGCGCCGGAGCCCATGAGAAGCAGGGTAGTGTTCTGAACCCTGTGTCGGATAGAAGATGCATCATAATCGACAAGCAGAATTCCATTGATTGGATTTTCATTGACCGAACCGTGGCATTCCCTGCATGGGGGCTTGTTGTGTACCGGGTTAATGCTACGGAGCACTTCATAACCCGAATCATCCAACATAAAATTTGTCACAGGTGTCGTCGATTTCACCAGCTCTGAACTGAGTTGCTTGCCGATCCGACCAGGATGGCTGGAGAAGCGTATTTGACCGGCCGGGTTGGTAATCGTAACGTTGGTAATATTCGTTTGCTTCCCAAGCTGGTCGACGATAGTACGCAGGCCATCAAGATCCCGCTTGAGCATGGAATTTTCCAGCGAAGATTGAAGTAGATTATTGACATGTGTAACCGCTTCGGCGCGTTCGCTTTCCAGTTCGTTCTGATACAGGGTAAAAAACAGTATCAGAAATACAAGAAAACTTATCAATAGTCCAGCCGCGGTGCCGGCCACGAATTTGCGATTAAGACTGCTGCTAATCCAGTTCATGATAGTTAAGATATATCAGATTAAAAAGCCTGGGATATGTCCTTTTGGTTAAATTGTACTCGTCTCGAGATATATTGCTCTGACATTATGTCATGTTGGGATTCTTGTCTTATATGTAAATTTCTATTGGGGGTATCGAGT
>JBLYYR010000127.1:0-2917 GCA_048550195.1 Arenicellales bacterium | reverse complement strand
TGCCAGTCGAAGAAACTCGATGCCATCCATGCCGGGCATTTTATAATCGGTGAGTATCAGGTCTGGTGTGGACCGCTCCAGCCAGTCCAGCGCAGCCTGGGCATGTTCGAAGGGTTCCACAAGCAGGCCGGCATCGATCGATCTGACGATTTGCGCCAGAATTTGCCGGCTGGTTGCCTGGTCGTCAATAATGAGTACAGTTGCCATGGCGGTGCACGAATGCGGTCGGGTTCCCTGATTCCGTATGATACAGTCCAGGAGCCTGAGTCCGACAGACTCCCTGTTAAATTGCTGCACCCAGGCTACAGGATAGCAGGCATTGTATCGGCGATTAACCTCAAGTGTTTAGTCGAAGTGTTCAACGAAATCGACGCGATCTCACAGCGGAATAGGCCCGGACATCAGTTTCAGGGCGCTCTGGTCTGTTCTTGAACTGAAACTGTTTTTGTGTTTTTATTCCCGGTAGCTGTCCCACAGCTGCTCTGGGTCCTGAATTTGCCCATTCATCGAAGTGTGGTACGCATTGTCATACTTCGCATGCCTGAATATACCTGCTGGCGCCAGTCCGTTGCATTCCGCCAACTTACTTTTGGACGGCCAACACTGTGACTACTATGTTGCGTGGAGTGGTGATCTGTATTCAGGCGCAGGGGCTCAGTTTGTCATGGAGTGGTGCGCCATGGGTTGGCCCCAATTTCACCCCATTCGCGGTAATCAAACTTCCTTTTCAGGATGTGGATGTTGGTTTCAGCGGCTGGCTCTGCACGATTGCACCGGATCGACGCACAGAAACCTGGATGTTGCATTGGAGAAATTTACATGGAATTAAATAAGTTACGTGAGAGAATTGGTCTTAACGTCCGCGACTATCGTTTAGGGAGAGGGTATTCACAGGGGGTGCTGGCCGAACTTTGTGGTCTGAACCGATCATATATCGGCTCCGTCGAGCGTAGTGAACACAATATGGGTATTGATAATCTTGAGCGTTTGGCGCAGGGATTGGAAGTGCCACCCGTCAAGCTTCTCGAGAAAAGTCCGACCGAACTCACTAATCGATTACAAAATGAGCGGTCAACTACTGAAGCCTCATCGGTTGTTGTTCTGAGCAGGAAACGGTTCTTTGAACTACTGAAACAGTGTGCGACGAATCGGCCCGACCTGGTTGCCATATACCTCGACCGTTGCGGCGTCAGGTTTATCAAGTAATCCCAATGCGAGCTGACAAGACTAAGAAAGCAGTAGAGAATCGCCGGCTGGATATCCTGATCGTTGACGATGACCCGATGATCAGGCTTCTCCTGCAGGGCGGTATCAATGCAGAGCGGTTTTCGGTGTCGGTTACAGATTCAGGTTCCGACGCCATAGCCATGTGCACTGCCAATCCCTTTGATTTAGTTATTCTCGACTACCGTATGCCGGGAAAGTCTGGTCTTGACGTCGCCAGCACGCTGCACCGACAGAAAATCCCGTTCATAATGCTTTCCGCGTTTGCAGATGAAACCGTTATGCAACGTGCGGCACGTTTCGGTGCACTGGGTTACCTGGTGAAACCGGCTACTCCAAAACAGGTGGAACTGGCCATTGATACTGCGTTGGCTCGGGCCAGTGAAATCGGTAACCTGGTGCGAGCAGTGGAAGTCTCAGGGGTTGTGGGTATTGCGGTCGGACTGGTCATGGTTAGCTGTGGCCTCTCGCGGATGACAGCACTGGAAAAACTAAGATTGTTTTGTCGACCACGCAACAGGACGCTGAAAGAAGTCAGTCTGGAGATTACAAATCTTTTTGAATTACACTTTGACGCTGGCAGTCAGAAGTTACCGTGCGACGTGCTGAACGAGTATTTAGAGGATGCCAATAAAACTTGATATCAATGTACTGAGCAGGGCAGAGGCATAGCGAAATCAGGTCTGGCTGCTACTGACTGAGATATTCAAAAAAGTGTCCAATAGCGCCGCCGAGTCGTTGTGTAGCTGTAACAGCGCTGTTGTTATTTCATCCGCAGCTGCAGACAGCTCATCATCGGGCAGAGTGAGACCCTTCTGGCATACTGCTGCCATTTCACATGCGCCAATGGATCCACTCATGCCTTTCAGGCGATGAAGTAGGCTGCGGCTGTCTCCTATTTCATTCGAATGGAATGCATGGTGGAGATCACGCAGCAGTAGTTTCCCCTCCTGATTGAAACATGAAACCAATGTTGCTACATAGTCTGGCCGTCGACCTGTCCCGTCGAGCTCGTGGAGTAATTCGTAGTCGAGTAAACTCTGGGCAGGATTATTTATATCGCAGTGACTTTGCTGAATCGAAGACAGCGGGTTGGCAGCAGTTATGACCTGATAAAGCTCACTATACAAAGTCTTCATATCGACGGGCTTGTGTAGAATGGAGATAGCACCGGCGTCGAGGCACTCTGCGCGGCATTCCTCGGTGGTGTCTGCTGTCAGGGCAATCATAGGTACCGGTCTCTCAGGTCTCTGCCCGATCCACGCACGCATGACTTCCACGCCAGTCAGTTCCGGCATCTGGATATCCAGCAAGGCGATATCAATGTGTTGTTCCGACAGTATGGCCAGAGCATCGGCGCCATCACGAGCTTCCACCACTTGGGCGTCGATGTAGTCCAGCATATCGGACAAGACGTGCCTGTTGAGTTCGTTGTCATCGGCGACTAGCACCCTCATGCCCTGCAAATTGCTCATCCTAGACCACAGTTCCTCATCGCTTTCTGTCCTCGAAGGCTCAGAGCCGGACGTCCAAAAAGCGATAGCGAGCGCCTTCTTGATATCATCCAGTGTTTCGCCACTTGTCCAGCATCGATAGTTTTTACAAACAGAAGAGGGGCGGGTGTTCTGCTCACGCACGCGTGGTGCATTCACCAGTATTCGGGGAATAAGTGGCTTTCCGAAGAAGTCATCGG
>JBLYYR010000126.1:0-8472 GCA_048550195.1 Arenicellales bacterium | reverse complement strand
CGACCATTCATACTTAGAACGGTCGAGCTCATTTCCTAATTGATAATAGTGCGGAGTCGTATTTAATTTTGGCTTTAAATATTCGGCCAGCTTTTTATTGATGTCAGCCACGATAGTTTTATCTGACTCGAGCAACGGTTCTAATGCGTTTTTTCCAACCAGGTTTAACACATACCATGTCTCTCCATTCACACTATTTACAAAATCTATATACTCATCTATACCAAAACGAATTTTAACTGGTTTGCGGTTATAAAATGATTTTTGCGGTTTCCTTTCACTAACAGGCCCGATAATTCCTGCCCATTCGAGGTTATCTGCTACGATACCTCCTGGGTAGCGATAGACCGATCCATCAAATGGGTCTAGATGTTCAATTACCTTGGCTTTAATAGAATTAGTTTCCCTGTCCCACAATTGCCTCTGTGTAGCAATATAATTTATATTGAAACTAAATAATTTGTCTGGCAGTTCTTTCCGTACAACACTTTTATCGTCTATCGTAATTTTCACTGCGTTTGATTTTTTTATCTTCCAGCCTTGATTAGTACTACTGGAATAAGCATCCACATTTATCAATAACACGCATGCAGCAATAAAAAATATAACGAAATATTTATGCTTTTGCATTACTATTTTTCCTTATCGAATTTAGAAACAAATCTTTTGATTTCTGTTTTTCATCATTATAGAGGGGAGGTTTTACTAGACAAAGTGCAACATAAGAAATAATCATAGTAAAAAGTGATATAACAAGCGAACCCCATTCTTCATACACCAGCCAACCAAGCGATCCAGAAATAAAGCCATATAATATATTTATGATAATCAAAGAAATATCGGGCTTAAAATGATAATGGTTATTCCATAAATAAATAACAACAACCCCGATGGCAGCAATACTACCCACCATATTTGCGAGTATTAGTGACCAAAACCCTAGTGAGTTAAGGAATGGAATTGCAGCAAATAAAGATAAAGACCTGAGAATATTTCCAACTACAGTAATTTGGTTTTTTTCTAAAGCCTGTAATATTAAATTAAGTTGAGAATATAGTGATTCAAAAATAATTAATATTAAAAATGCCGCTAGTACATAAGCTGATTCACCGTATTTCCCTGCAGTTAACCAGCTAAATATTGGTTCACCTAAAACAAGTAATAAAATTATCGGTAATATAATCAGCATCAAGTTTACCCTAAAAATAAAATTGGACATGCGATTCAACTGATCGAAGCTATTATTTGACGAATAACGTGCAATAAATACGGGGCGAATAAACCCAATCAGGAGCCTGGTTGGCATTATTCGACGAGACAAGTTTGCAAAACCATCTGCAAAACCATAGACAGCAAGATTAGCAGACGGTAAATATGATGCTAATAATAGCCTGTTAGGAGCGCTGCCGTACAGCAATGTAGACTGCCCAACAAGATAATTCAGGAACCCGAACCTGATAACTCGTTTTTTATTCTCTCTCCACCACGTATTATTCCCTACACTTTTTTGTTCATCATTTTTCCATTTTCTATAAAACCGATACGAAATATATATCAGCGTCATGCACTCAGTAATTGCTTCGATAATCACCACGTGAACCAGGTCGATTTTAGAAAAAAGGATAAACAAAATAACTAGAAAGAACCTAATAATGTTCCCAGCTGCCAGGCTGTATTGCGCATCCTTTTGCCAAAGGAGTGATTCCATGGATTGTGACAATGATAATGCAGATATTCGTATGGCACCCACAAAAAAGTACCAGGGTAAGACCCATGCCCAGTCCTGAAAATTAAACCACTCGGATAGAGCAGGAATAAAAAACAGAGCTACAGTCATCATGCCAGTCAAGGTTATTAAACGAAGGGACAGACCTGTCACCATCAAACGGTACATTGACAGGTTATTACCATTTTCTCTAAGTTCTGGCAGGTATCTGTTAAGTACCCCCTGAAAACCTGCTGAACTTAGCAGCGCAATGAGAAAAATTAGTGCTTGAAATGATACATAAACTGCGTACTGAGATTCCTCCATATACCTTGCTAATAATATCAGGACACTTACAGAAGCAATTACTTTAAATCCCTTTCCCACCATAAAATGCAATAAGCTATTGCTGATTGATGCTGAATCATAATGTTTATTAGTGTTTTCCATCTCTCGCAAATTCTTTTTTTATTTTTTTATTGCTTTAAGTAGATTGCAAGGTTTCATTTGGTTGCATTATGCTTTTATCATCCGATATTCAGATTACAAAGTAGGACCTTAACAATTTCACTGGAAGAACATTGTTTTTGTGTTGTCCAATTATTGCTTATTGAGGGTATACATCCGCTAAGACCCTCGACAACATCTACTAAAGAGAATGGAGAAGCTGCTCTCATTTAAAAAAGTTTTCTGGATAAAACCATGATACAACCAGATTCCACCATGACTTGAAAACCTAGTCTCTGATTACATTGGTTTTTGTTAGCATGTACCTGGCTAAACTTATAGACGGTTTCTTCGGTAATATATATATAAGACAGAGTCCAAATGAGACAGGAAATGCATTCCAGGGTCGAATGTTTGGACCCTGAAAGGGCATGGCAACGAGTTCAATTCCAGAAGGAGCAGCTTCGTAGGGCTCTCCCATGCGGCCCAATATGTAAGCCATTAATGCTAATTTCCAGTTGCGTATTTTGCGGAATTCTTTTTCGTCTTGCTGGTAGCCCAACTTCTTAATCCAGCCTTCAGCAAAATTGAGCCTGAAATCTCTTTTCTGAAGCAGCTTTTTCATGTGGGCTTTGTCAAAGCTAAAATATAATGGCCCCTTATTCTTGCCATGTAGCCTATATTTGACCACCGTTCGACTTACTGTTTCAATTTTTCCGAAAAGAAGATCAATTGAAGTGAGGTAGCCATCAGCACCTATAATATCATTTTCCGGCAAAGGCAGTACTTTTTCCAGAAACCAGCGTGCCCAGGCATTTCCAGAAGTAAAGCTGGGTTGAAAGACCCCCAGGCCATTATTTAATGCGACATCCCGGTAATCCCCTCCCGGACGGAGTTTTCTGGGAACCCTATCACCGGTCAGATTTCCATCGGAATCTATCACTTCCATATATCCGCAGCTCTTGGAAACCTCAGGATTTTTCAAGTACTGCATATGATCCGCTACAGCATTCTCCAGCAATACGTCATCAGCATCAAGAAAAATTACTACATCACCCCGGCTTTTCTCGAAAGCAATGTTAAAACAGGAAGTCTGGCCTCCATTATCCTTTAAGATTGGAATGATTTTATCTTTATAGCCACGAATTATTTCTGCAGAGTTATCCTTAGAACCATCATCAATAACTATTACTTCAATGGAAGGATATGTTTGACTTAGAGCACTATCTATCGCTTCTTTAAGATATTTTTCGTAATTGTAGCTGGTAATTATAATACTTACTAACATATCAACACTCATGAAATTAATGAACACATAGCTTTATGCGATTTTATTCGCAGACTGTCGAAAAAGCTATCGTTCATGTCAATGCCGGGAAATGTCCCGTTCAGCCTCTATAGATGCATAACAGAGCAAATTTCTTTAATATAGATTCAGCCCAATCTATTCAGGCTTAGCTTATTGATACAAATGACGATTGCCAGACTCACCACAACACCAGCTAACACTCGGAATTTTACCCCACCAATCAACAGTTATTTCTGGCTTTCGTATTCCGCAAAGAAGGCTGAAACATGCGGGTTCTCGAGGCGAGCTCCGATTCCAGAAACCCTTATGCAAAAAAACCGGTTCAGAGAACCGGTTTTTTTGATTAATGGCGGAGAAGGAGGGATTCGAACCCTCGAAACGTTGCCGTTTACACACTTTCCAGGCGTGCGCCTTCGACCACTCGGCCACCTCTCCGTATTGAGGAAATTCGGACGGCGAAGATTAGCCTAGATCTTCCCTTAACGCAATTCAGTTTAAGGATACATTAATTGACTCATGGATAAGTCAGGTTGCATATCAACTAACCGGCAACAAGGCGGCAGAAAATAGTTGATAGTGAGTTGTTCCATTCTGAGTACTCAGCAACGTAGTTGTTGGCTTCATTGAGTCAAGGTGTCTAATCATTAAGGGCACCTCAATTAATTATTAGATATGCCCTCAGCATCCAGCCAGTCCGCAATAATTGTTAGCGGGTCATCCTCAGATAAAGTAGCCAGGATGGCGGGCTTTTCTGAAACATATTCTTCACAAAGCGCTGATAGTTGGCGGAGGTCTTCTTCCCTGGCCCGAAGCAGGCCTTCACGGGAAAGTGGAGGCAGCCAGTTTGCAATATCCCTGGCGATTATGCATTTCTCGTTATCCAGCAGTTCTGAGGCAAGCAGATTCTCTGCAATCACATACCAGGCCTGCTGACCATTCATATCGCCGTGTTGAATTACACCCAGATCAAGAACCATCTCAAGTTCCTGTTCTTTATGCTTCCTCAGAATATCCACCACGGTAAAGTGGAGGCCCTGATCCTCACGAACAACCCTTATAAACATATTCGATTTTTTCTAGCGTATACCATTCATGTTCAAATACTGAGAAATTAAAGATACAGTAGTAATACCACTATGATCAACTCAGAGGCTGGAACTATCCCATGATCTGGGGGGGCGACTGGCTAAAAAAGCACAGCAATAAGGAGAAACTGAACATCCAGATGTACAATGGGTCATATTTACAAAATCTGCTATTATTAGATCTATTAAATCCCTTTTTCTGATAAAAAATATGCCAACACGACTTCTTATCGTAGCACTAGACTCCGCCGAACCTTTGATGGTTAAGGAGCTGGTGAAAAAAGGCTTGCTGCCAACCATCCAGGCCCTTCTTGATAAGGGTCAGTCTGCCGATATTGAGAATTTCCCGGGATTTGGCAACGGTGTCTTCTGGCCATCAATAAACTCGGGGGTAGATCCTTCCTACCATGGCCGCTACTTTCGGCGCCAGCCCAGACCTGGAACCTACTCACTCGAGCCGTTCCTTGAGAAGGATTTCAAATCCCCTCCATTTTGGAAAGCTCTTGACGAAAACGGCCTGCTTACAGCCGTTGTGGATCCTGTCGAGTCACCTGCCGCGCATCCTGAGACAGGCATAGAAATTATGGAATGGATGACTCATGGCCGGGTTGAATCAGCTCGTTCTACCCCCCCACAACTGATAGATGAAATTATTGCCTGCTACGGCGATGATCACTATGGTGGTAACGCTGACCTGGCTGTGAAAAAAGGACTCTCACCTGAAGAGGCTATAAACCTGGGAAAACAGAGAATCAAAAAAAAGACTGAGGCCATGCTTGATTTGCTGGATAGAAATGACTGGGACCTTTTTTATGTGACTTACGCAGATCCCCATGATATCGGCCATGTTGCCTGGCACCTGCATGAACCCCGGCAGGGCGACAAGTCACAAAACCAGAATAAAATGGACGTAGATCCAGTCGAACAATGCTACCAGGCGCTGGATAAAAGCCTGTCGAGGTTGATGGAGACAGTTCTTCCCGGGGGGCAGACGATTGTTCTAATGGGCCCGGGGATCGAAACCCATGTTTCTGCAAATTCCCTGTTATCGGATATTCTGCGCGCATTCCAGGGCCGAACCAGTCATGGTCTAATAAATAACCTAAAAGGCGCAATGCGCCGTTTCATTCAATCGCCGCGACTTCCTGCTTCATTCGGGAAACACCTGAAGACAGTTCGGGCCAGGATGGGATACAGGGTTAAGACTCTATCTGGTGCGCGCTACTTTTCCGTTCCTCACAATGATAATGCAGGATGCATACGCATCAATCTGACGGGCCGCGACCCACATGGCGTTGTATCACAGGGTCAGGAATATGACGACTTGTGCAGTGAACTAACTGAACGCCTGCTGTTGCTTCGTGATGCGAGTGGTGATGTACCGCTGGTAAGCAAGATCGTCAAGCTGCATGACCATTACAGTGGCCCCTCGCTGGATCTGATGCCTGACCTGATGGTGATCTGGAACCGGGAAGCGGATGTCAGCGCTGTTAGCTCATCGGAGATCAGTAAACTAATAAACCGTTCGACCAGTATCAGGACCGGTGACCACTCCACACGCGGTCTTCTGATATCCAGTCTGCCAATAAACGTAAAATCTGCGGTGCCACTTACCCCCCTCGAGGTGACACCTATTCTGGTGCAGGCTGTAAACTATACCGCAGAAACTACCACAGACCTCAAACGGGAGTTCGCAAAATAGCCAGGTTTATAGAAAATAAATACTCAATTTTCCTCACCCTCCATTGGTGCTGACCAGCCACTGCAATTAACCTTCTTCAATTTGGATTCTTTCTCTTTCGAGATTATTGATTCACACTTTCAGTCTGAAAAACTAATTCCGCTAGAGGAAGACCCATTCCATTACTATTGATCTACCCAGTGCCAATAGGCAGATTTTCAGCCTGTTAGGCAGCGGCCAGGTCGTAGATTGAAGGGGGGGGGTAATTAAACTTTTTCAGGCTATTGCCAGCTGGATTTAACGGGTGAACCTTTTCAGTTGGTGCTTTGGGTTTCAACAGTACCAGGCTGCGGATGAAGTTCGACCTGTTAGAGCTTAAATCGGGTAGAATATCCCATATATAATAAGGACTTAAAATGGCGGAGAGGCAGGGATTCGAACCCTGGATGGGCTACTAACCCATGCTGGTTTTCAAGACCAGTGCATTCAACCGCTCTGCCACCTCTCCTTTGTGCGCGCGAGTTTGCCTGAAGTCGCCTCAGGAAACAAGATGAGCTGGGCAATTTCTCGTTTTTCCCTACAAAAATCAACCATTTTCATGACAATAGTCGCGAGAATATCTCTTTGTTTCCCCTTGAAATCGTGTAACTTTACCCTCATATTGCAAATATGATGTAGAATCATTTTGTGTAAAACTACGTGTAACCATTATGGAGAGTAAAAAATGAATCCGAATTATGCTGCTGTTTCCCGTCCGCGTCTAAGCGCCCTGGAAGCCAACAAAGTACTAAAAAACACCTACATGCTGCTGGCAGCGACTCTCGCCTTCAGCGCAGTCATGGCAATGCTTGCCATGTATATACAGGTCCCACCGATGACATACATTATTTCTGTTATCGCCTCTATGATTCTGGGCATGTTTGTGCTGCCAAAAACGGCCAATTCATCTGCTGGCATCGGTGTCATCTTTCTGATTACAGGTCTACTGGGATTTGGCCTGGGTTCCATAATTGAACTCTATCTGGCAATGCCCAATGGCCACCAGATTGTCGCAACTGCACTTGGCGGTACCGGCATCATCTTCCTTGGTCTGTCAGGCTACGCTCTAACCAGCAAGAAGGATTTCAGCTTCCTGGGCGGCTTTCTGTTTGCCGGTATGATGGTAGTAGTACTGGCCATCATTGCAAGCCTGTTTGTTCAAATCCCAGCCCTGTCGCTGACTATTTCAGCTGCTGTCATCATGCTGATGTCGGGTCTCATCCTGTTTGAAACCAGCCGCATCATCAATGGCGGTGAAACCAACTACATCATGGCTACCTATAGCATCTTTCTGAGCCTGTTCAATATATTCATTAGCCTGTTGCATATTCTTGGTGTGACAAGCAACGATTAAACAGACTCACTATTTATGAGACCCCGGCACACTAACCGGGGTTTTCTTTTTTTGGCAAGGACTCAATGGAACTTTTTCTAAAAATTACATTAGCGGCTGTATTCGTTATGCTGTTGTGGCGCATGTGGCCTGCTACCAAACACTGGTTGGAGAACGGCCCAAAAGGGACTAACCATGACTGGATGACATTTGCACTGATAATAGCCGCAATAGTTGGCTTTGTTGTACTGATGGTGGTGTCAGTCAGAAACTAGTTTTTTGTTACTATTTCAGCAAAATAATAAACTGATGCTACATAACACCAATCAGGTTCTACCCACAATCCGATAATAAATCTGCTGTTCTTTTTAAATATCGACTAAAAAAACCCCTAGAAAAGATATTTTTATTTTAAGGCTTTCGAAGAGTCGTTGTAAAATGAATATAAATCAGGATATAACCCGCAAGAAGTACCGAATTTTCCCCGACTTATAAATAAATTTTTTTGGCAATAATTCAAATCACATAAAATGCTTTCACTCCCTAGATACAAAAAGTTAAAGAGATTCTTATACATGCCTGCTGTATAATTTATTTTGAACATCGGGATAGGTGGTATAGTAAACACCACTGTGTTTTCGCCAGTGATGAGAACGTCTTTACAATTTGCGGTTAGCTTACAAAACTAGTTCATATGAATATATCAGTTTCACTTAGAAGTTACGCGAAGAAATTTCCAGTCGCAAAGTCTTCCTTGCAAAATATAAAAATATTTATAAACAATATCTTTCGCAAAGAAAAAGTGGCAATGATCCATCCCGGTCGTTGCGGCAGTACAGTTCTTGGAAGGATGTTAAATGCTCACCCAGATGT
>JBLYYR010000125.1:0-23979 GCA_048550195.1 Arenicellales bacterium | reverse complement strand
CTTGAAGCAGACCTCGCCATTATTGACAAGCGTCGCCCGAAAGCCAATGTCGCCAAGGTTATGAACATAATCGGTGATGTAGAAAATAGAAACTGCGTCATCATCGATGACCTGGTCGACACCGCAAACACCCTCTGCGAGGCCGCCGGTGCACTTAAAAAGCGCGGAGCCAGCCGCGTTTCCGCCTGTTGTACCCATCCAATCCTGTCCGGCCCTGCAGTCGAACGTATCACTAATTCCGAGCTGGATGAGCTGGTAGTCACTAATACCGTGCCGCTGTCTGGGGATGCGACGGCCTGCAGCAAAATCCGCCAGCTCAGTATTGCCGATCTACTGGCAGAAACCATGCGCCGGATATATAACCAGGAGTCTGTTAGCTCTCTTTTCTATTAAACCAGAAAAAAGTCAATGCTTCTCACCACGAAGGGCACGTAGCGCACAGAGAAAAGGTCTTTCTTTGTGAACCGTCTGAATCACTGACTAAATTTCCAAATATTCTTTTTGGCAGCAGAATTTGGCTGTAAAAAATATTATTTAACCCTCGGTGGGTACCGTATTCTCTGTGCTAAATGCATTTATCTCCTGATTTCCCTTTAAACTTTAAACTTTTATCTCGTTTCCTGTTACAATCCACGCCCTTTTTCCCGGTCTGGTCGCGGTCCGGGTTGTTTAAAACGACAAAACGGGAGATTCCTAATGTCTAACAGTCATTCTATTATCGCCGAAATGCGTGATGTACAAGGTACGGGTGCGAGCCGCCGCCTGCGTCAAGCCGGCAAAGTTCCTGCAATCCTTTATGGTGCAGGAAAAGATACTGCCATGCTCTCTTTGAGCCATAACAGCCTGTATCACAACCTGGCAGATGAATCTTTCCACAGTTCTATTCTTACCGTTGAAATTAACGGCAAGAAAGAAAAGGCTATTCTGCGCGACGTGCAGATGCACGCCTTCAAACAACTGATTATGCATATTGACCTGCAGCGTATTAGTGCCAAAGACAAGATCCATATGAGTGTACCGCTGCATTTCACAGGCGGCGAAGAAGCCCCTGGCGTCAAGGTCGAAAGCGGCATTGTCTCTCATCTCATAACTGAGCTGGACATCGTCTGTCTGCCTGCCGATCTGCCGGAATTTATTTCCATTGATATTTCAACTCTGAATCTTGGAGATTCTGTTCATCTAAGTGAAATCACCCTGCCAGAGGGCGTTGAATCTACCACCCTGTCTCATGGCGGTGATGATCTGGCTGTGGTTACCGTTGTCGCTGTTCGTGGTACCAGCGAAGACGAAGAAGCAGATGAAGCCGAAGGTGAAGAAGAAGCAGGTGAAGAAGGTTCTGATACTGAAGCGGCTGAGGGCAGCGAATAAGCCCTGCCTATGGCATTCGGCATCAGACTGATCGCCGGCCTCGGTAACCCCGGCCCGCGTTATGTCGATACACGACACAACGCAGGCTTCTGGTTTATCGAGGAACTGGCAAGCCGCTTTCACGGTAGCTGGCATGATGCGGCTCGTTTCAAATCACGTGTGTGTGAGATCACCATTAATGGCGAGCGTATCTGGCTGCTGGCACCCCAGGATTTTATGAATCACAGTGGCACATCGATTGCCGCTTTTGCCCGCTATTACCACATTGGCACAGAACAACTGCTGGTCGCCCACGATGAACTTGATTTGCTGCCCGGTCGCGTAAAGCTCAAACAGGGTGGCGGTGCAGCCGGCCACAATGGCCTGCGTGACACGACTCAACATCTCGGCAGCCCGGATTACCTGCGCCTGCGTCTCGGCATAGGCCACCCAGGCAAACAGAATGCAGTGGTCAATTTTGTACTGAAACGCCCGCCGGAAGCCGAGATGACACTGATACAGTCAGCGATTGATCACAGTGCTGATCACATTGAAGATATTCTCAACGGCGACATACAAACTGCCATGAACGCTCTGCACTCACACAGCTAGGGAAATAACTATGGGTTTTACATGCGGCATCGTCGGATTGCCTAACGTTGGCAAGTCCACCCTGTTCAATGCACTGACTCGTGCTGAAATTCAGGCCGAAAATTATCCTTTCTGTACGATTGAACCGAATGTCGGCATCGTTGAAGTCCCCGACCCCCGTCTCGAGAAGCTGGCAGCAATCGTCAATCCACAAAGGGTGTTGCCGACCACAATTGAGTTCGTCGATATCGCAGGCCTGGTTGAGGGTGCATCAAAAGGCGAAGGGCTGGGCAACAAATTCCTCGCTCATATTCGTGAGATCGATGCCATTGTCCAGGTAGTACGCTGCTTCGAAGATGAGAACATCACCCATGTCGCCGGCAAGATCGATCCCATCTCTGATATCGAAGTCATTGCCACTGAACTGGCGCTGGCCGACATGGATACCACGGAAAGAGCACTGGCCCGCGCACAGAAGATGAGCAAGGGTGGTGACAAAGACGCATTGAATGAAACGGCGGTACTGGATAAGGTCAGCAATCACCTCGATGAAGGGCTGCCGGTGCGGTCACTGGCGCTGACTGCCGATGAGAAGGCGATACTCAAACCATTATGCCTGATGACCATCAAACCCACACTGTATGTCCCCAATGTCGATGACAGCGGCTTTGAAAACAATCCCTTTCTTGATGCCGTACGTGAGCGTGCGAAAACAGAAAATGCCGAGGTGGTGCCGGTTTGTGCGGCCATCGAGGCCGAACTGGTGGAGATGGACGAAGAGGAAAGAAAAGAGTTTCTCGATGACATGGGCCTGGACGAACCGGGCCTCGATCGTGTCATCCGTGCCGGCTATAAACTGCTGCAGCTGTTGACCTACTTCACCGCTGGTGAAAAAGAGGTCCGTGCCTGGACGGTTCGTGCCCATTCAACAGCACCACAGGCCGCCGGTGTAATTCATACAGATTTTGAACGGGGCTTTATCCGTGCCGAGACCATTGCTTATGATGATTATGTCGAATTCAACGGTGAACAGGGAGCGAAAGAGCATGGCAAGCTAAGGCTGGAGGGTAAAGAATATGTCGTGCAGGACGGGGATGTGCTGCATTTCAGGTTTAATATATGAAGGCAGTTTTATGTCGAAAATTTAAAATTAAAGTTTAAATCAAACTCCCCAGTCCTGACGCTTGCGCCCTGAAACTTTCTTTTTTCCCCCGAATCAAGTACATTCCTCTCCCCCAAATACATGGCAATGTAGCTCAGCTGGTTAGAGCACAGCATTCATAATGCTGGGGTCGGTGGTTCAAGTCCACCCATTGCTACCAAACATAAAAAAGCCGCTCATTGAGCGGCTTTTTTAGTTTGACTGCCCTGCTTAAAAAAACTGGTTTTATCTCGCCGCTCAAATTGGTACAGGACAACCGGGAGGAATGCAGTCACCAACTGGCAGATTAAAAGGCAGATCAACAGGACCATCCAAATTGAGTATATATCGACCGACGGCATTGCCGTTGATAGAATCGACCACTACCTGCACACCACCGATCATGGTACCTGCATGAGCATCGGGTATAAGCCCCAGGGTATCTACCAGAGACGCTGCAGGAGGCATCATTGATAAACAGGGGGTTTCAGACATAGGATAAGGCGTCCCATTCACTGGAACACTTGAGGCACTAACAAGGCTTGCTTGAATTCTACCGAAGTCTATCACCCCATCAACTTGAACCGTGCCGTCTTCATTCTCTCGAATACAGGATCTTTCAAAGAGCATTAGCTGTGCATGAGCGTCATTGACCAGGCCAGCAAGCGCTTTGGCAAATTTTGATTCCGGTTCAATCGCTGTCCCTCTTCTCACATTTGTGAAACTTCTTCCTACAAAGCTGGTCTGTGCATGGGCTGGCAGCATCACCGAATCCACCACCGGTCGACTCCAGCTATCCGGCAGTGTTTTTCCTGCAAGCACTGCACCGCTTCCCATGGCAATGCCTTTCAGCAGATTGCGTCGTCCGTTTGTTTTGTTTGAATTACCGTCTGACATTTCTTCTCTCCTTTTTTTCAAGTAGCAGTCTATGACATTAAATTCTGTGTGTCATGTTTTCCCTGGTCTAATCATTGGGCACCTCGCAAAACCAGGGCAAATCCCAGCCTGCCATCAAAAGACAGGGTGACCTGAAACTTTAGACCTTTATACCATCTTCTCCGCGATCCTCAGCGCCAGCGCCTGTATCGTCAACGATGGTGAATCTCCCATGCCCTGGCCCGGCAAAATGCTGGCATCTGCGATATAGAGGTTTTTCACCCCATGCACTTTGCCATTAGCATCGACCACCGATTGCTCAGGGTCATCACCCATCATGCAGGTGCCCGCCATGTGGGTGGTTTGAGGGTTATCATAGGTGCTGAACAGGTTAATTATTTTAGCCGGGCCGGTGGCTTCTGCCAGTATAATCAGCTTATTGATCATTTCACGCAATGTCGTTTTATCGTGCTGGTTGTAATCACTGCTGACCATGACCTTCGGCATGCCTTGCCTGTCCTTTCTGTCGCTTAAAATCATGCGATTGTTTTCATCTGGACTGTGTTCGGCGGTACCGAATAAATTTACCACCCGACCAAATTTCTCGCGCATGGCATCTTTGTGTGCCTTGCCGCTGCCCGCTATTCGCCTGGCATAGGAAAGCGGCCCCGTATAGGCACTCATTGAACTCGATACGCCAAGCACGAAACCGTTTCGCTTACCCTCCTGCCCCGGTGTATTAAAGTCCCAGATACGGCTGTCTATAGGCTGCCCTTTCCAGGCCTGTACGGGTCTGTCGGCCTCTACCGTAAGCACACTGAACATGGTTTCCATCAAATTACGTCCGACCCGGTCATGCTGGTTTCCTATTCCGCTCGGATACCTGCCACTCTGGCTGGCCAGTAACAGGCGCGGCGATTCTATTGCGCCGGTAGACAGCACGTAGCGATCTG
Source organism: Arenicellales bacterium (assembly GCA_048550195.1). Lineage (GTDB taxonomy): Bacteria > Pseudomonadota > Gammaproteobacteria > BMS3Bbin11 > BMS3Bbin11 > BMS3Bbin11. Next base: position 19,071 of record JBLYYR010000125.1, on the reverse strand, counting down.
CCGTTGCACGTTTCTTTTCACCGTCCTGCATATAGAGTACACCGTTGATATTGCCAGCCAGGTTGGTTTCAAGATCCAACACTCGTGTTTTATCCAGTATTTTTAGCTTGCCCGTTTTCAGGCCTCGAGGCAGCACAGCCAGGTCAACACTGGATTTAGCACCAAAAGGGCAGCCCTTTACACACATCCCTGTATACCTGCATGGGCTGCGGCCATCATAGGTCTGACTGGGCAGTGCCAGGCTATTAGGCAGTAAGGACCAGCCCAGCTTGTCACTGGCACGCTTAACCCATTGGGTTTTGGTTGACAGGTCATGTGCCGGCGTAGGATAGAGGCCGCGTTCAGCTTTGAATGGGTTCGCCGGGTCTCCGGCAACCCCCAGCCATTTCTCAGCTTTGGCATAATAGGGCTCAAGCTCACGGTAACTTAAAGGCCAGTTGATGCCAAAACCATAGCGGTCTTTCATTTCAAAAGCGTGTTCCGGAAAGCGATGAGCTTCCCCCTGGTAGTGCAAAGTCGAGCCGCCAACACCGAATACACGACGATAATTAAAACCACCGCGATATTTATAATTTTGCAGCTTATTGATGCTCCGCCGGCTGCAGAGGTCCAGGTCATCCTGGTGGATCGGCGGCCCTCTGTGAGGATCTATGGTGGGGTCGATGAAAGAAGACCCCAGGCGAAATGCTGAGCCCCTGTTCTGCCAGTCAGGATAGCGTGCCGGAAAGTCTTTTTTATAATCAAACCATTGACCGCGTTCAAGTAACAATACCGATTTTCCCGCCTCCGCCAGGGCTGTTGCAATAAATCCGCCACCAGCCCCTGAACCGATGACAATGACATCCGCTGTAATCTCTTTATCTTTTTTCATGCTCCGGGTGGCGGCATGTTGAAGTCAGGGTAACCAGCGGGATAGGGCGCAGAATATGCCAGCATCTCCCAGGCGGTTGGTGAACTGTAAAAGGCCTTTATTATCCTCGCACGTAACCGTAATAGTGTCGTTCGTGCCGACTTATGCTTTTCCTCATTGTTTTTAAGCATGATATCCAGGACCATTTCCCGCTGTTTGAGGGCTAGCTGCATAAAGGGGGATTGAAAGATGCTGAGGGCAATACCGTCGATAGCTTTCAACATCGCCTGCGCCCGCTCCCCCGCTTCCGGCTCTTTGATGAAATGCGCCAGCAGCTGGTCAGGGATACCGGCCTCAACCGCACCCGGATCCTGGTCCTCTGGAACAATTGTATCGACAAAGGCATTTAACAGGTTTCCGTCTGTGTTTGAGCTGGTATGTGCAGGATTTTCGTCTTCCCTGCTACAGCCGGCAATGCCTGCCATGCCGGTAAACAGCACGGTTAAATACCTGAAGAAGGCTCTTCTGGTTGTCATCGTTTAATAATACGAGATGCCTTGCGTGCCAACCGGTAACTGCGAGATTGCTTTATCGCAAGAAGTTCATTCTCGACGTGCTGCAGATGGATATTTTTCTGTTCAATAATCTGTTTTTGCTGATCCCTGTGTGTATTAACTTGCAGCAGATTAAACTCAAGCTCATCGACCTGCTTTTGCAGTAATTTTTTTTCTGCTGCCCATTCACCATGGTGCTCGCGCAGGCCTTCGCGAACAACTTCGTATTCTTCACTGTGCGGCCAGTCTAATTCTATCTGCAGAGTAAATGAGCTAATGCTGTCTGGTATTTTATATATAAAATGGGGGTCGCGGTCATGTGCAACAAAAACAGCATTTTCCCCTGCACCACAAAGACTGGTGCCTCTGCTCGCTAAACTGGTATTAATATCTTCTGCGCTGCTCAAGTTCAGCAAGGTGGCCTCGGTATTGTTTTCTGACAGGCAGACTTTCAACTTCACCCGGTGCAAATGAAAATAACCATCACGTTCAGCTGGGTCGAAACGCAACAAGCTGCCGGCCGCCAATTCAACCGCCACATCATATGCGATGCACTGGCGATCGTCGCCCATCACGGCCGTCACTAACTTGCTGCTCTGTTCTGAGAAAAGTTCATCTGGCTGTGCCCAGTAAAGGCGCGGATAAAACATGGTTTCGCCGCTACCTGCCTGCGGCAAGGTATCCAGCAGGCTCAGTACCACCCCCTGTTCTTCATCAAGACCTATTGCAGCCTGCAACTCGTCCTCCTGGATGGCATATTTGTCCAGATTATCCTCAAGCTTTATATTCAGATGATTGAAACTGTCCTCGATATAATCACGAATAGAGCGCCAGCCATTGCCTTCGAACATTGAAGAAAATTGGCGGCTATTGCCATACACAAACCAGAAAAGTGCTCGGAACAGGACAAACTCGGGCGATACGACTTTTGTCATTAGCCACTCGCGATCAAAGCTTTTATAGCGCCCGGTTTTATCAACGATGATATTAAAAGGAAGTATGTCTATCATATCGTTCGCTTCTGGATTGCTTGCCGCGTAATCTTTCAGGTATTCATAGTAACGTCGAAACAATTTTAGCAGTCGCTGTTGATCTGCCCAGATCATCAAACTTTGCAACCAGATATCCGCCAGTAACTGGCCTTGCAGGTAGGCTTCATCTTCACATAGCTGCCGGATGCCATAGTCCCCTGTTAATTCGGTTTCAGCTCGTATTAACTTACGTTTATGAACCATTGCTTCATTTTGACGTTTACTGGTGTACGTTCGAAAAGCAGGTTTCCGTTGCGCGCCGGTAAAGTGGGCAAAATCATTGATGGCAATTTCTTCACTGGAACCTTCTTCTCGACCGGCGATGATCAGGTAAGAATTTGTAAATTGCAGCAAGCTGCCATTTTGTACACATGCCTGCCAGAAAAGATATTCATCAAAATCACTCGCCAGCGCATGCAGGTAATCTCGTGACACCATGCCCCTCAAATGGCTGGCTGCTTCCGTGCCATCGATAAATTTTTCATGCAGCACGACAGAGGGGATTTTGTAGTCAGGGAAGGGAGTGAGAAAGGTGTTGTCATTAAACCCTGCCTCTGTCAGGATGCCCTGCCACTCTCTGTAGTCATAGGTCCTGATCCCTGCACTGTCCGGGTAGTGGTGAATACCAATATAAGGAACGCCATAGTGGTCCTCGCTTGCTCCCATCAGATACTTCAGACCGAGACGGTTTTCAATAGCGGTGATGATCACCCCATTTGTTTTCAGGCTGCTCTGGACGGCAGTAATTATCTCCAGTACGGCGGCACGATCATCCACCGCATTCGGGCAAAACCGCCTGGCGTATTCCAGCACACCAATAAGGAACACGGCATCATAGGCCTTATCAGGTAAAATCAGGTGGTTGAAATTACTGTTAACAATGCTGATATTATCCAGGTCCCGACAACGTGAATAAGCAATACTGGCACGCCGATGGCTGCCTTCTATGGCGTCAACCTGCATTCCCTGCTCTGCCAGGTAACGGGAAATTGCCCCACAGCCACAGCCCAGTTCAAGGACATTTTCAAGACCGGATAAATCAAGTGCCCTGAGCAGATTCGCCCGTTTTGATGTCAGGTGGTACTCTGAGGGCCAGTCGCGAATGTGACTTTCCAGCTCGGCGGAAGTAGAACTGGTATCCTCAGCGTTAGCAATGACCTGCATAACATAACTTTCTTCTTCATCACCATCTGAATAGGCGAAGTCACTATCAATATCGGTACCCGGCAGGAGCCAGAGACCGGACTTCGCCTGCTCGAGTTTATTATCTGTTAGTAGCCTGGAAACCGTCATAAATCCTGTCCTGTCAGAAGCAACCGAAAGATAACATATAAAGATGTTTTACGTTTTACGTTTTACGGGTTACCGGTAACAGGTTTCAATTTTCCGTAAAATCATTAAATAGTAACAGCTGTTATATACTTAACCATCTACTGCTAAAGTAATGCTTTGCACCAGGCAATAATGTAAATACTACCTTCGGAGTCCCTATGCCATCAGACCTACGCGAAATAAGAATAAACCCTATCGTTCCCAGCGAATCGGTATTGGTCGCTACCGCGCGCGGCAACCGCCCAAAGAAGACTGAAGAGCTTGCTCCGCGTGATTCCCGTTCACATGTTGCCACGTGCCCGTTCTGTCGTGGCAATGAAGACAAGACCCCTCCTGCCATTCAGGCTATACCGGGTGAAGAGAACTGGGATATCCGTATCGTCGAAAATCTCTACCCTGTCCTCGGTGATGATCGCGAACAACCTGATCTCAACCTCGGGCTGCAGCAGACGATAGACGGCTATGGCCGTCACGAAGTGATCATCGACAACAGCAATCATGGCATCGCTCTGCATGAAATGACCAGCAGCCATATCGCACTTTTGTTCAGAACCTACCGAGATCGCATGCGGGTATTGTATGAGTCTGATGACCGCCTGCGTTATGTGCTGGCCTTCAAAAACTTTGGTCCGGCGGCCGGAGCCAGCATCCCACATACCCATTCGCAGATGATTGCGCTACCTGTTGTACCGGATAATGTGCAGTCTGAAGTTGATCATTCGCACAATTATTATGAAAAACACCATAACTGTGTTTTTTGTTCATTGATTGACGAGGCACTGACCTTCGAAACTCGTATCTATGACCGCGAATCCGGTGAGGTCAGGCGAAAGATCGATGTCGGACAGTATGTGATTGAACGTGGTAAACGGTTTATCGCTATCAAACCCTTTGCCAGCCGCTATGAGTGGGAGATACATATCCTGCCGTTGATCCATCAGGCCGATTTCAAGGATGCTACGGATGAAGACATGGAAGATTTTGCAGCGGTACTAAAACGCACAATGGCACGACTGGATGCCGTACTCGGTGGGGTACAGTACAACTATTTCCTGCATTCCATCCCGCATAACCGCAGCTTCGAGGAAAATATACCCAGTTACCACTGGCATCTGGAGATAACGCCAAGAACGTCTATTCCAAACGGCTTTGAACTTGGCTCGGGGTTGTTCGTAAATACCATCAGCCCGGAAGCAGCGGCGGAACAACTTAGAAGTGTAGAGATTACAATGGATTGAATCGTGGTTTTACGTATTAGGTTTTACGGTTTACGTAACACCTAATACAAAAAAGTACTACTACGTTTCTAAATATCCATCAGGCCCTTCAGCACCATGTCGGTATAGCTGACGATCCCAATCACCTTGCCATTTTCCACCACTGGCGTACGGGAAAGGCCAAAGCGGTCGAATAGGCGTGCAGCATATCGAATATCCATTTCCGGATCGATGGTTAGAGTTGGCTTTGTCATGACTTCATAGATATTGACCCGCTCTGGCGACCTGTCCACCGCGAGCACCTTGGTAGCGATATCCGATATCAACACCATTCCGTATTCATCATGCTCATCGCGTTTGTCGACAATCAATGATTTATTATTTCTGTGTTTCATCGCCATCATTGCATCCTTTACGGTCATCATGCCATCGACGATATCGTATTCATTTTTCATCACATCACGCACGATGACTCTTTTTCTCTGCTCTGTCATAGCTTTTCCTCCACTGCCTCACTCAATTCCTTAATTTGCTTGGTTACACCCACTGCATCTTCAACATCAAGCTGAATTGCAATCCCTGATCCAGGGTTACTTTCAAACTCAGCAATATCTGAAATCTTTTCAATTATATCCCTGCTCATATGTTCCTCAACCAGGAACAGCAGCACATCACGCTGCGTTTCCAGTGACAGGCCAAAGAAAGTTTTGGTTTTTTCCAGTCCTTCACCGCGGGCATTGTTGATGACCGTGGCACCCGTCGCTCCGGCCTCTCTGGCAGCCTCCATAACGGCATCGGTTTTGCTGTCCTCTACAAATGTAATGATTAATTTAAAATGCATTATTACTCTCCTGGGTATTATCTTTTACTGCGAAATTCTGAAATCTGGGCATAGGCCATAACGCTAATGATGGGAAACAGACAGGCAAAGGCAATCAGGCCAAAGCCATCGATCAACACACTGCGACCGGGGATAGTATCTGCCAGCCCCAGACCCAGTGCGGCGACCAGCGGCACGGTCACTGTTGAAGTGGTCACCCCGCCCGAATCATAGGCCAGGGGGATGATCAGGCGCGGCGCAAACCATGTTTGAACGACCACGATGATATAACCGGCTATAATGAAATATTCCAGCGGTATGCCCGTTACAATACGGTAGGTACCCAGGCTGATACCCACCGCGGCACCTATGGCAACGGCAATACGCAGGCCCCAGATACTGATGGTGCCGCCGGATATTTCTTCTGCCTTGATTGCCACCGCCAGTAATGCCGGCTCGGCAATGGTGGCACTGAAGCCGATCATGAAGGCAAACAAATATACCCAGTAATAGTCTGACCAGGTCAAATTCTCTACCATCCCGCTACCACCAGCAAGAAATTCAGGATTGGTTAATTGCGCAGCCATCAACTTTCCAATGGGGAATAAGGCCATTTCCAGTCCAAGTAGAAATAGCGCGAGACCAATGAGTACAAAAACAAACCCTGCAATCAGTCGCTGAGGATGGTTTACACGCTTGCGTATAACAAAGATCTGAAAGAATAAAATTACTGCAATGATCGGTAACACATCGCTTATGGTTTGTGACAGGGTGATTAAAAACTCTTTGATAATTCCTGCACCATCTGCCTGTTGAATTACCTGGGCAACTATTCGGCTCTGCTGTTCGCCGCACGTCGGCTGCTGCCACAACCAGCCTGCTTCACCTGCGATGCCGTAAAGCAAAACAAAGATTATTGGTAGCAATGAGGCAAAGGCGATGAGGCCAAAGCCATCCAGCATGGGATTGCGCCCTTTGATGGATGAGGCAAGCCCGACACCCAGTGCTGCCACCAGCGGAACGGTTATGGTTGATGTCGTCACAGCACCAGAATCATAGGCAATACCGATAATGCTCTCCGGTGCAAAAGCGGTCACTACAACAACCAGAATATAACCGGCAATAATCAGATACTGGATCGGCCAGCCGCGTATGATCCGCATCACACCAAGCATAATGGCCAGACCGACGGAAACGGCGACCGTCAGTCGCAACCCAAATGCATAGCTTTCCATCGACTCGATGTTATTACTGATAATGCAGCCAGCCGCGGCAATTTCCGAGGCCTCTTCAGCGACCGCAATCAGGGCGGGCTCGGCAATGGTCGTTCCCAGACCCAGCGCAAAAGCAAAACCGAGCAGGCCCAGTGTGCTGCCTTTTCTGGCAAAGGCATGGGCCATGTTGTTGCCAATAGGGAACAGTCCCGTTTCAAGGCCAAAAACGAAGAAAGTAAGTCCCAGGACAACCAGAAAGGCCCCGGCAAGTAAGTTAAACAGGCCCTCTACAGGTTGCTGCAGTATCAGCAGCTGAAAAAATGCAATAACCAGGAATACCGGTGCAAGGTCTCGCAGGCTGTCGAGCATGGAGGAGGAAAACAGGCGCAGAATTTTATTCATCTGATATGCATCATTCTTTCCCCTTTTACCTTCCCTCTGCCCTTACTACTGCTCAGCTAGTATCCGGCGCAAAGTTGCCACCTCAAGATCGGCCTCATCTGCTAGCTGCAAAGCCCGCTGCAGGCGGGCTGGTGCAGATCTGCCGGTACAGCCGTGCGCCGGATCACCGTCAAAGGCGGCCAGCATAGCGGCGATCAGCCCATTGTTATTCAGCTTTTGGCCTGTTAATGAGGCCTGTAGCTTCAGAACATCTTCTGCAACTTCGATGGCGAGGGTTCGATGGTCACGCCAGAGTTCGGTCACGTTGCCGCCAACAACCAGGCCGGCAATATTAGTGGTCAGGATGTAGAGATTTTTTCTGACCAGTTCAAACAGCAAATCTTCTGCTGTCGATAGCTTCACTACCGGGATAGAAAGGGCTTCAAGAGCTTCGCACAGGAGATCCGCTTTTGGGCCGAATACAGGGGATGCAACCACCGGCTTTGCATCCATGCCCGGTTTTTTCTCAAACCAGACGGAGATGACTGTCGGCGTTTCAATTTCATGTGGTTGCCAGTCACGCGGCAATAACTCATTTTGCACCAGGCACAGCCTGTCGGCCCAGGCCTTTGGAATGCTTGCTAGCGAAGCATGTAAATCCTTTTCCGCCACGGTCAGCAGAACGGCTTCGGGATCAGGATATTCACTGGCAATTTTGTTGACGTCATCACTACGATTGACGGGTATCAGAGGATAGCCAGATCTCAACAGGCCCCGCGCAAATACACCGCCTATCTCTCCTAGGCCAATGATTACTACTGGCTTTTTCATGTCATTGCTCCATTCTGAATTTTATACATAAATTTTAATGATTATATCTGTCGATATTATGCTATTCACGTAAAATACGAGTAATTGGTTAATAAATATAGACAGGGCCTGAAATGAATATACTTGTAGTCGGTGGTGGTGGGCGCGAACACGCTCTGGCCTGGAAATTATCTCAAACACCGGTAGCGGAATCGGTTTATGTCGCCCCCGGCAATGCTGGCACTGATGCTGAGGAGGCTCTCGAGAACGTCGCTATTTCCGCTGATGATATTGATGCACTGATTAAATTTGCGCTGGCACACGAAATTGACCTCACTGTTGTAGGCCCCGAGCAACCGCTGGTAGCCGGCATCGTAGATCGCTTTTATGATGCCGGTCTGCGTTGTTTCGGTCCCAGTGCTGAGGCGGCCGAGCTTGAAGGCTCAAAGCGTTTTACCAAGGACTTTCTAGCCCGCTTCAATATTCCGACTGCGGCTTACGAAACATTTACTGAGAGCGACCCGGCAATTCAGTACATCCGCCAGCAGGGCGCGCCTATTGTCGTCAAGGCCGATGGGCTGGCAGCCGGGAAAGGTGTGATTCTAGCACAGACAGAAGATGAGGCGATCACTGCGGTTCAGGACATGCTCGCCGGTAATGCCTTTGGTGAAGCAGGGCATCGTGTTGTTATTGAAGAATTTCTAACCGGTGAGGAAGCCAGCTTTATCTGCATGGTCGATGGCAATCATGTACTGCCACTAGCCACCTCACAGGATCACAAAGCACGCGATAATGGTGATACCGGGCCTAATACAGGCGGCATGGGTGCTTATTCTCCGGCCCCGGTCGTAACTGAAGAAATGCACCGGCGCATCATGGATGAAGTTATCCTGCCAACTGTCGAAGGCATGAAGGAGCTCGGCAGACCGTACACCGGTTTTCTCTATGCCGGCGTGATGATCGATGCAGACGGCACGCCGAATGTTCTCGAGTATAACTGCCGCTTCGGCGACCCGGAAACCCAGCCAATCATGATGCGTCTACAATCCGACCTGGCCTGGCTTTGCGATATGGCGCTTGATGGCAAACTGGATAAGGCCACTGCACAATGGGATGAACGCAAAGCACTGGGTGTAGTGCTGGCAGCAGGCGGCTACCCCGACAGTTACAGCAAGGGTGATGTCATCGATACGTTACCGGAAAATACAGAGGATATGCATATCTTCCATGCCGGTACAGCCAGACAGGGAGAGAATCAGGTTACCAGCGGCGGGCGGGTACTGTGTGTCACCGCTCTGGGAGAAACTGTTACCAAGGCCCAGCATCGCGCTTATGAAGCGGTAAAACAGGTGCACTGGGATAATGTCTATTACCGCACCGATATCGGCCACCGCGCGATAAATCGAGAGTCTCATCCTGAAAAGAAATGAAATAAAACTGGCATCGGTGATACTGCATAACGGCGGCATCATCGCCTACCCTACCGAGTCCTGCTACGGACTCGGCTGCGATCCACACAACAATGTGGCTATCCGGTCATTGCTGAAGGTCAAGCATCGTCACTGGCAAAAAGGCCTGATCCTGGTTGCCGGCTCGGTGGAACAACTCTATCCGTACATCGACAGAAAAAAATTTGATATCGAACAAGCCGAGTCCAGCTGGCCCGGGCCAACCACCTGGGTAGTACCTGCCATGGAGAATGTAAGCCATTATCTGCGAGGGAAACATTCCAGTATAGCTGTAAGGGTAAGTGACCACCCGCTTACCAGTCTATTATGCCGTACATTCCGTGGCCCCATCGTGTCGACCAGTGCCAATCCTGAGGGGCACCCGCCAGCCCTGTCAGGCAATGGAGTACGGCGATATTTTGGAAATGAGGTAATATTTACAGTTGAAGGGCCGCTGGGTGAGCTGGAAAAACCAACCCCGATTTATGATGTAATGACTGGAAATCAATTACGCGCATAAGCAGAAAGCTCAAACCCTCGTGACCTCCTTGTCCTCTGTGGTAAAAATCTTTTAAAGCTTTAAAGCTTTTCGAGATCCATCATCCCGCCTGGCTTGTCTTCTACTTTTGACGCCAGATCACGCAGTGCGGCCTGCAGGGCTTCTTCGATAACCGGGTGATAGAACGGCATTTTTAGCAGGTCGAATACTGTCAGATTCTGCTGTATGCACCATGCCATCAGGTGTGCCAGGTGTTCGCCTTTGATGGCAAAAATACTGGCGCCTAATATTTTACCAGACTGTCTGTCGCCATAAATACGGATCAGCCCGCGGTTCTTGGTCATTATCAGTGCGCGGCCTACTGGTGCCATATTAATCTGGCCAACAACGGCAGTTTCCTGGTCCAGTTCAGACCAGGTGGCGCCTGCTGTACATATATTCGGGTCGGTAAATGTAATTGCTAGCGGCGTTCTACGTTTGTAGGCCTGAATGTGGTCACTGGCGGCATTTATACCGGCGATACGGCCCTCATCACCCGCCTCGTGCATGATGGGTCGATCACCGGAAACATCACCGGCAAGGAAAACCGGCTGGTCGCCACACTGCATGGTATTCGGGTTGTGTATTGGCACGCCCTGCTGATCCAGTTCAATGCCCAGCTTCTCAAGCTGCATGCCTGAGACGTTTGGACTGCGCCCCATACTGACCAGAATTTTATCTACCAGCACTGCTTCATCACCAGCCGTGACACGCAGCTTGCCATCTTCCTCTGTAACTCCTGCTGCCTCGCCTAGCCACAGCGGCAACTCTCGTGCGAGCGTCTCTATAACAGACTTAAGTATCTCCGGGTCTTCAATACCGCCAATTTTTTCCGCCATATCAATGCCGGTAACATCCACATCCAGTCGAGCCAGCGCCTGGCCAATCTCCAGGCCGATCACCCCCAGACCAATCACGGCAATTGAGTCAGGAAGTTCATCAAGTTCAAAAATGCTATCGGTAGTGATGATACGTTTAGAAAATGCCTGCCAGGCTTGCGGGACGACAGGTGTAGAACCGCTGGCAATCACGACGCTGCTGAAATTAACTATATCTTCGCCAACACGCAGCTGGCCCGGTTTGATGAATTCTGCCTGACCATGAATGATGTGATCCTTAAGGCGCTTGTCATTATTGCCATGAACCCGCTCAACAAAGGCGTCGCGCAGTTCCCGAACGAACTCCATCACTTCCCCTTTGTCCAGTGACAGGCCATCGCCACCATCAATCCCTTCACGTTCCAGCACCTTACGACGATGAAAGTCTTCTGCGGCCTGAATCATCACTTTGGACGGCATGCATCCTACTCTCGCACAGGTCGTGCCCAGCTCTCCGTTTTGAACGATCAGGTAGCTTTTGCGTTTCTGGATAACCTGAGACAGCGCATACAGACCGGCCGTCCCTGCGCCAATGATAACGACATCAATATTATGTTCCATAAAATTCCTATTGGGTTTGTCCCGCTATTTTTCTTTTATCTGTGCCACTTTTTCTTTTTTAGGCACTTTGGTCTGTGCCGCAACTTCATTCAGACCGGCTTCCACTTTACGCTTATCGCCCAAATAGTAACGCTTCTGTGCATGCATGGTCTCATCCAGTTCGTACACCAGCGGGATACCGGTGGGCATATTAACCTTCGCAATATCATCATCTGAGATATTTTCAATGTATTTCATCAGTGCCCGCAAGCTGTTGCCATGGGCACAAATCATGACCTGCTTGCCTGCCTCTATCTGCGGGCGGATAGTGCTTTCCCAGAATTCCAGCACCCTGTCCAGCGTATCATGCAATGATTCAGTATTTGGTAGTTTACTGCCCAAATCACTGTAGCGAACATCATACATTGGATGGCGCGGATCAGACTTGCTCAGTTCAGGCGGGCGAATTTCAAACCCACGGCGCCATTTCTGCACCTGCTCCTCGCCATAGTTCTGAATTACTTCCTTCTTGTCCATACCCTGCAGGGCGCCGTAGTGCCGCTCATTCAACACCCAGGTTTTCTGCAATGGTACCCACATCAGGTCCATGTTATCGAGGATAATCCAGGTGGTGCGTATCGAGCGTTTGAGCAGAGATGTGTAGACCTGATCAAAAACAAAACCGGCTTCTTTTAGCAGCCTGGCTGAATCCGTTGCCTCTTCTATACCACGATCTGTCAGGTCAACATCTGTCCAGCCGGTAAAGCGGTTTTCCAGATTCCACATGCTCTGTCCGTGACGGACTAGTACTAGCCTTTTCATGAATTTACTCTCTTTAAAATATTGTGAAGAAGTTTAAAGCTTAAAGCCTAAAGTATAAAGTAACCCTGGCATTACTTCTTTGAGCTTTCAACTTTGAGCTTTCTGCTGCCTTTTTGCCAGATCCAGCCATGTCTCAATAATGGTATCGGGGTTCAATGACAGGCTGCTTATCCCCTCCTCAACCAGCCAGGCGGCAAAGTCAGGATAATCCGACGGCCCCTGTCCGCAGATACCAATATACTTATTATGCTTTTGACAGGCCTTGATCGCCATCAATAACATCTTACGGATGGCCGGGTCACGCTCGTCAAACAAATGTGCCACCAGTCCAGAGTCACGATCCAGCCCCAGGGTCAGTTGGGTCAGGTCATTGGAGCCGATCGAAAAACCGTCAAAAGACTGCAGGAACTCCTCTGCCAAAATGACATTGGAGGGTAGTTCACACATCATTAAAATTTCCAGGCCGTTTTCACCTCGAACCAGACCATTTTCTTCCAGCAGATCAATGATCGCTGTAGCTTCGTCCAGTGTGCGAACAAATGGCACCATCAGTTGAACATTGAGCAAGCCCATATCATCACGAACTGACTTCAGAGCCTGGCATTCCATGGCGAAGCTTTCCCTGAACCGGGTAGAGAGATAGCGTGAAGTGCCACGGTAGCCGATCATCGGGTTTTCTTCATCGGGTTCGTAGAGTTCGCCTCCCAGCAGGTTGATGTATTCATTGCTCTTAAAATCAGATAGCCGCACAATCACAGGATGTGGAGCAAAGGCTGCGGCAATGGTAGATATGCCCTCTTTCAGTTTGCTGATATAGAATTCTATCGGGCCGTTATAACCCGCTATTTTTTCGGCTATCTGCTTTTGTAGATCTTCCTGCAGGCGACTGTAGTTAAGCAGGGCCTGTGGATGCACGCCAATCATGGCATTTATTATAAACTCCAGTCGCGCGAGACCGACTCCATGATTGGGCAGACGCGAAAAATCAAAGGCACGCGTCGGGTTACCGACATTCAGCATCAGCTTTACCGGCAGGTCCGGCAAATTATCCACTTCGTGCCTTTCTATCTCAAATGCCAGCTTGCCCTCGTAGGCTTTGCCAGTGTCGCCTTCTGCACAGCAAATCGTCAACTCCTGCCCACTTTTAATTCTGTCGGTGGCATCGCCACACCCTACGATAGCCGGAATATCCAGCTCCCGCGCGATAATTGCCGCGTGGCAGGTGCGGCCACCGCGATTGGTAACTATCGCCGATGCGCGCTTCATGATTGGCTCCCAGTCCGGGTCGGTCATGTCAGTTACCAGTACATCACCGGCCTGTACATCTTCCATCTTCGACGGGTCACGGATAACCCGGCCAATACCACTGCCGATACGTCGGCCTATCGCTCTGCCAGTAATTAATACCGGGCCTTTCTGTTGCAGATGGTAGCGCTCTATTACAGCACCGGCCGGCTCCTTACTGCGCACGGTCTCCGGTCTTGCCTGCACAATATAGAGTTCACCATCTTCGCCATCCAGCGCCCACTCTATATCCATCGGCCTGCCGTAGTGCTGTTCGATAGAGACAGCATGGCGTGCCAGGGCCTCAACCTTTTTATCGGAAAGACAGAAACGTCGACGGTCACTGTCCTCCACTTCGACAGTATGGACCGATTTACCGTGCTCCGACGCACCGGTAAATATCATCTTGATCGCCTTTTCACCTAAAGTCCGGCTAAGTATGGCCTGCTGCCCTGCAGCCAGCGCCGGTTTATAGACAAAAAATTCATCCGGATTAACGGCACCCTGCACCACTGTTTCCCCCAACCCCCAGGCACCGGTAATAAAGACGGCATCACTGAAGCCACTCTCTGTATCGAGGGTAAAAATTACGCCGGCACTGCCGATATCACTGCGTATCATGCGCTGTATGCCTGCTGACAGCGCAACGTCTGAATGATCAAAGCCCTGATGTACGCGGTAGGCGATAGCCCGATTATTGTAAAGCGAAGCAAACACATGGCGCACGGCATTCAATACATTGCCGAGGCCGCGTATGCTGAGATAGGTTTCCTGCTGGCCGGCAAATGAGGCCTCGGGCAGGTCCTCTGCTGTAGCGGAGGACCGCACGGCGACCGCCACATTGCTGCCAAACTGTTGCTCCATCAGGTGATAAGACTCACCGATCTCCTGCTGTAAACGCTGCCCTAAGGGTGCATCAATCATCCAGCGCCGGATATCATTCCCAGCCTCTGCCAGCGCATTGACATCATTGACATCGAGATCCTGCAGGTATTGTTTGATTTTTGTATCGAGATGGTTCTCGGCGAGAAACTCCTGGAATGCTTCAGCCGTGGTCGCAAAGCCCCCCGGGACTTTTACCCCGGCGGAGGACAGGTGATTGATCATTTCACCGAGAGAGGCATTTTTGCCGCCAACAATTGCGACATCTGCATTTCCAATCTCTTCAAGACCAACGACCTGCTTGTTCATTGTCCTGTCCTAAAGTATTCAGCCAATAGCAGGCGGCCCATCTTTCCCACGCCGTATAGAAGGAATACCTTTTGTTGACGGCGAAACAGGTGTTTCTACCTGAACGACCTCTGCCGTATTGCTACGCGTGCTGCCGGCCTCATCGTTTTTTCTGTTGTTACCTGTTGCGGCGGGTTTCCGGTTTGTTGTACTGGACGGGCCGGAGCGACGCTTATCCCTGTCACCTGGCTTCGGGCCTGTGCGCTGCCCGTCCCGTGGCTTATTGTAGCGATCTTTTTTGTCCCTGTTATCCCGCCTGTTATCCGGTCGATTGCGTGATGTGCCTGAAGAAGGCTTCAGCGTTGCCAGCATTTCAGGCAAAATCTTGCCCTGTGGAATTGGCTTACCGATATATTCCTCTATATCCATCAAAAAATAAGCGGTGTCTTCACAGGCAAAGGAGATGGCATCACCCGATGCACCGGCACGCGCAGTACGGCCAATGCGATGAACATAGTCTTCGGCATCCTGTGGCAGATCATAATTAATAACGTGAGATACAGCGGGGATATGCAGGCCTCTGGCGGCAACATCCGTTGCCACTAAAATGCTAATTTTGTCGTCCTTGAATTCCTGCAGCAGCCTTTCACGCTTTAACTGCGGTACATCACCAGAAATGGTGCCTGCTTTGAATCCGTTGGCACGCAGACCATTATAGATTTTCTCAGCAACCCATTTCATGTTGACAAAGATGAGTGTGCGCGTGGGCTTGTGCTGGTTCAACAGGCCGATCAGCAACGGTAATTTTTCTTCATTGCCGGGATGATAGACAATCTGGGTGATCTTGTCGGCGGTGACCGTTTCGCTTTCTATTTTCACTTCCACCGGGTCGTCCATATGCTCGTAGGCCAGCTCTTCTACACGATGACTCAGTGTTGCTGAAAAAAGCAGACTGAGGCGGTCAGCCGGTGCTGTCATACGATGTAGCAGATATCGAATATCCTTTATGAATCCCATATCGAACATACGATCCGCTTCATCCATGATGAGCACCTCAAGCCGGTCCAGTTTATACAGCCCCTGCTTGAAGTAATCGATTAATCGGCCGGGGGTACCAACCAGAATATCGACGCCGTTTTCCAGCATTTTCCGTTGCGTATCATAGCCTGTACCGCCGTAGACCAGTCCCAGCCTGAGGCCGGTATGTCCACCGATGATACTTGCATCCTTTTCAATTTGTATCGCCAGCTCCCGGGTCGGAGCCAGGATCAAAACCCGCGGTTGATTCTTTTTTCGTTCCGCATCCGGCTCTTTTGCCAGCAGGCGCTGGTAGGCGGCCAGCAGAAAAGCCATGGTTTTACCCGTACCGGTCTGCGCCTGCCCTGCTACATCCTTGCCGGTCAGAGCATGTGGCAGTGTTTCTGCCTGTATAGGAGTACAATATTCGAACCCGGCCTCATTCAGTCCCTGCAGCAGGGATTCATGAAGTGCGAATTCGTCGAATTTTTTATCTGTAAGATGTGTAGTAGTCATATAATCGCAATGTTATCAGGAAATAGACCAAAGGTGGACTTGCAATAACACGGTGATTGGGCTGAAATAGAAATATAATCTCCCACTGATATCCAATTATACAAAGAGGAAAGCAATGAGCAATTCCATTATTCAGGTGACTGACGATGATTTCGAGGAACTAGTCTTACGTTCATCTGAACCCGTGCTGGTCGACTACTGGGCCGAATGGTGTGGCCCGTGCAAGATGATCACACCACTGCTGGAAGAAATTGTGGCCGAATACGGCGATAAAATAAAGGTCGCCAAACTCAATATAGACGATAACCCGGCTACGCCGCCAAAATACGGTATCCGCGGAATACCAACACTGATGCTGTTCAAGGATGGCAATGTGGAAGCGACAAAAGTCGGTGCCATGTCAAAATCACAGTTAACCGCTTTTATTGATGCCAATTCATAGGAAACAACGGTGTTAACCGCTACGCTACAGTGAACGGACAGGGTGTTCCGTTCTATCGCCTGCGGTAAAACCCGGACCTTTTTTTGGTGGTCGTTATATCCTGGCAATAAAGTAAAACCGTTAGTAAATTTAAAACTTTACCTCCCGCTCACGGAGTGCTAATCTTACACAAACATAAGGATAATCCTTAAATAAGTAGCAACTGCTCATTCGAGCGCCCTCAATAGCAGTAGTCAGCAACAAAAAGTACCAAAAAATAATAGTAATCAATCGGAAACTCCCAGTTTCACTCAATCCATCCCTGGACAATAACTGTCCACCATACATTCACAAGCCATGAATCTTCCTGCATCTATACACCTATCCGAAATTAAACGCATGACACCTACCGACCTGGTCGATCATGCCTCTGAACTTAAACTGAACAACATCTCCCGCATGCGAAAGCAGGATCAAATCTTTGCGATCCTCAAGGCTGAATCCAAGCGTGGCACCAAAATAGCTGGTGAAGGTGTCGTTGAAATTCTGCAGGACGGCTTTGGCTTTCTGCGTTCTGCTGACAGTTCCTATCTCGCCGGGCCTGATGATATCTACGTTTCACCCAGTCAGATCCGTCGTTTCAGTTTGCGCACCGGCGACACCATTACCGGACAAATCAGACCACCGAAGGACTCCGAGCGCTACTTTGCCCTGCTCAAAGTCGAAACAATCAATGGCCAGCATCCCGACGAGGCCAAAAATAAGATTCTGTTTGAAAACCTGACCCCGCTGCACCCGAATAAAAGAATGCTTCTGGAGCGGGAGAACGGTTCAGCTGAAGACATCACCAGTCGAATTATTGACCTCATTGCGCCGATAGGCAAAGGCCAACGCGGCCTGATAGTTTCATCACCCAAAAGTGGTAAAACGGTTATGCTGCAGCAAATCGCACACGCTATTTCTGTCAACAGCCCGGATGTTGAAATCATCGTACTACTGATTGATGAAAGACCGGAAGAAGTGACCGAAATGCAACGAACCATTCGCGGTGAAGTCATCGCCTCAACCTTTGATGAACCCGCTTCACGCCATGTACAGGTAGCTGAAATGGTCATTGAAAAGGCCAAACGTCTGGTTGAACATAAACGTGATGTGGTAATTTTGCTGGATTCTATTACCCGTCTGGCACGCGCCTATAACACTGTTGCACCGTCATCCGGCAAGGTATTGACCGGTGGTGTCGATGCCAACGCACTGCAGCGCCCGAAACGTTTCTTCGGTGCCGCACGAAACATAGAAGAAGGTGGCAGCCTGACCATACTTGCCACTGCGCTGATAGAAACAGGCTCAAAAATGGATGATGTCATCTACGAAGAGTTCAAGGGTACCGGTAACATGGAAATCCATCTCGACCGCCGCATTGCCGAACGTCGGATTTATCCAACGATCATAATCAACAAATCAGGCACCCGGCGTGAGGAGTTGTTGACTGACCCTGATGAACTACAGAAAATCTGGCTGTTGCGAAACCTGCTGCACCCGATGGATGATGTGGAGGCGGTAATTTTTATGATCGACAAAATGAAGGCCACAAAAAACAATGCCGAATTTTTCCAGTCAATGAAAGGCTAAAGAGTCAAGCTAACAATTAGTACACTGTGCTTGAATTTTTAACAGAATTTGCTATTATTCGCGCCCTTTTCCAATAATCAGGTAAAATACCGCATACGGTGGAGTGACCAGACAATGAAGCAAGCAACGCACCCTGACTACAGCACCATGCAGGTTACCTGCACCTGTGGCAACACATTTGAAACCCGTTCCACGCTTGGCCATGATCTCAATGTCGAAGTCTGCTCCCAGTGTCATCCGTTTTATACCGGCAAGCAGAAAATGCTGGATACTGGTGGACGAGTAAGTAAATTCAAGGATAAATATAACCGCGGCAAAAAATAAGCTCGTTTTTTTATCTTAAGAAAGGGTGCCGGCAGGCGCCCTTTTTTTGTTTGTTGTGCTGGCGCACGGCTGGTTTTCTTTTTTGTTTTTATTCTTGAATTGATATGAGTTTTTCGCCCTTTATGGGCGAGTACCTTTTCTTTGATGGCCAAAGAAAAGGTACCAAAAGAAAGGCCACCCGCATGCTTGCCCTTCGGGTTCCCTGCGATGCTCAATCGAGCCGGCGGGATATGAAACTCGCTGCGCTCAGACAACATATCCCGAAATCTCCG
>JBLYYR010000124.1:0-14330 GCA_048550195.1 Arenicellales bacterium | reverse complement strand
GGCTATGCAGGCTGGGCTGAAAATCGGTGATATTTCAGCGACTATCCATGCCTACCCGACACTGGCACAGATCAATCGTAGAACAGTAAATACATACTATGGTGAGAAGTTGTTCAGTGATCGCACACGCAAACTGGTAGGCTGGATAAACAGACTACTGCCATGAAAGACTTGAAAACCTTCGTGGTTAATATTTTTATATTTAATTGTTTGAAGAGAACCTATGCTAGCAACTTTACCACTATTACAAGAAACTGATTTCCCTGCCATCCAGCGTGGAAAGCTGGAAACCTTGCAAGTTAATCTTGGCTATCTTTGCAACCAGAGTTGTCTGCACTGCCATGTCGACGCCGGGCCAAAGCGTATTGAGAATATGAATCGGCAGACGGTTGATGATTTAATCAAATTTCTCAAGGATTCGGGCATTCAGACGCTTGACCTTACCGGTGGCGCACCGGAGATGAATAATCATTTTCGGTATCTTGTAGAGACTGCCAGAAAGCTTGGTGTACATGTAATTGATCGCTGCAACCTGACTATCTTGAATGAACCCGGACAGGAAGATCTTGCAGAGTTTCTTGCTTCACAGCAGGTTGAAGTGGTTGCATCCATGCCCTGTTACCTTGAGGGTAATGTTGACACGCAACGAGGCAAGGGTGTTTACCAATCCAGTATCACAGCTTTACGTAAACTCAATCATCTTGGATATGGAAAACCAGGCACAGGTTTAACACTGAATCTAATGTATAACCCGCAAGGCCCGTCACTGCCGCCTGCGCAGGACTCACTGGAAGCAGATTACAGGCGCGAATTTCAACAAAGGGAAGGAGTAGTGTTTAATAATCTTTTTGTATTAGTCAATATGCCCATCAAACGCTTCGGTAGCATGCTGATATCAAAGGGTCTGTTCGATGAGTATATGCAACGGCTAAGAGATTCATACGAGGAACCAAATCTGCAGGGTGTTATGTGTCGTAGTCTGATCAGTGTGGACTGGCAGGGCTACGTTTATGATTGTGATTTTAATCAGATGCTGGAACTTCCGTTGCGCATTCAGGGTCGAACAAAGACCCATATAAAACAGATAAGCGTTGATGCATTGAGAGAGAACCCCATTGTCATTGGGGACCATTGTTATGGTTGCACAGCGGGTCAGGGTTGCAGTTGTGGGGGTGCGTTGTAAATTCAGCGGCAAGCTTAACGGGTAAGGTAAAGACAAAAGATGAAAATTTCTATCATTATCCCGGTACGAAATGAGGCTGAAAATATTGGCCGGTTATTGTGTGCCTTGCAGCCCTATCGGGATCGTGGTCATGAGGTGATTGTGGTTGATGGGGGCAGTGTGGATGATACGATGGTTATTGCAAATACACTGGCTGATACACTTTTACAAACCCCGGCAGGCCGGTCTCATCAAATGAATGCAGGTTCGAAAGAAGCAAAAGGCGAGGTCCTGTGGTTTCTTCATGCCGACAGTGAGCTGCCTGAGCAGGCAGATGAGTTGATTATCAGAGCTGTAACTACGGGTGCTTACACCTGGGGCCGGTTCGATGTTCGACTCTGTGGTCGACAAAAGCTGTTGCGTGTAGTGGAAAAGATGATGAATCTGCGTTCACGTCTGACGGGCATTGCTACCGGCGATCAGGGCATATTTATCAGTCGTAGATTGTTTGAAAAAGCCGGTGGTTATCCTGATCAGCTGTTAATGGAAGACATCGCTCTGTGTAAGCATCTGAAAAAATATCAGGCCCCGGTTTGTTTGCGTGAAAAGCTGGAAACTTCAAGCCGGCGATGGGAGCAGCGTGGCATCATCCGCACTATTCTATTGATGTGGCGGCTTCGTATGGCCTATTTTCTCGGCGTGCCTGCGGATAAGCTGGCATTGCTCTATGATTAAAACAGACTTCAAATACCCGTCTGCAAAAATCATTATCTTTGCAAAAGCCCCGATAGAGGGCACAGTGAAGACTCGACTGGCGCGCAGCATCGGTGACCAGGCGGCACTGCGCTTCCATGAACAGATGCTTGAGCGTACGCTTGAGATGGTCTGCGAAGACAAACTTGCCTGTGTGGAATTGCATGTTTCAGGAAACCCTGATCACCCGATGATTCAGTCTTTAGCCAAACAGCACGGTGTTGTAGTCAGGCCACAACAGGGGAGCGATCTGGGTGACAGAATGCATCATGCTCTTAAACAATCTCTCCTTGGCTGCCGTTACTGCGTTCTTATAGGAACAGATTGCCCGGTAATGAATGTTGAATATCTGGCCAACGCGTTAACTGCACTGGTACGAGGACAGGATGCCGTATTGGGACCAGCGGAAGATGGTGGCTATGTGCTTATTGGGGCACGGCAGCTAAGCCGGGAATGGTTCAGTGACATCACCTGGGGCAGCCGTCATGTACTGGGACAGAGCCGACAGAAGATAATAGCCGATGGCGCACAGCTTGAAGAATTACAAACTCTCTGGGACGTGGACCGGATAGCTGATTTTCAGCGTTGGCAGCTTCAAATGGGATAGTTCTAACGTTACACTGATACCCATATTTCTAATTCATGAATTGTTATTTTGGAGAGTATTTTGAGCCAGCTTAAAGCAGATGTACTACGCCAGACAGTGAGAAAGGCCTATGCAGAGGTAGCCGAAGCAGATACCAGCGGCGGCTGTTGCGGAGAAGTCAGTTCCTGTTGCGGCGTTTCAGATGACGAACAGATCAATGCCATCATTTCATCCCGCCTGGGGTATTCGCAGGATGACCGGAACGCCGTTCCAGAGGGTGCGGATATGGGTCTGGGATGTGGAAACCCGCGTGCAATCGCCAGTCTGAAGGCCGGTGAAACAGTTCTTGACCTGGGCAGCGGCGGCGGCTTTGATGCATTTCTGGCGGCACAGGAAGTGAGTGAAAGCGGCCATGTTATCGGTGTGGATATGACCCCGACAATGATAAGCAAAGCAAGAACTAATGCAGAAAAAGCCAGGTTTTCACAAGTGGAATTTCGTCTCGGGGAGATCGAGCATCTGCCTGTAGCCGATACCAGTGTCGATGTCATCATCTCCAATTGCGTGATCAATTTGTCTCCTGATAAGTCACAGGTGTTTAGAGAAATGTTCCGCGTGTTGAAATCCGGCGGCAGGCTGGCTATCTCCGATGTGGTGGCGACCACCGAACTGCCTGAATCCATGCGTAATGATCCGTACCTGCATACTGCTTGTGTCGGGGGAGCCGCTACCATTGAAAATCTTGAGAAAATCATGCAACAGGCTGGTTTCATTGACATATTTATTCAGCCTAAGGATGACTCGCGAGAATTTATCCGAGACTGGGTGCCCGGAAAAAAGGTAGAAGATTTCGTTTTATCCGCCACAATTGAAGCCAGGAAAGAGAAATAATCAAAAAACTCACATCTTTCACTAGAGATTTTGCATTTTTTCCCCGCTTTCTATAAATTACCTTATACAAAGTACCGGAATAAAAATATTAATATAAAGGAAGTAATAAAAATTTTTTCCCAGAGGAGATAACTGGATATGTTGCAACATGTAATCGGGGTGTTTACTCAACCCAAAAAAGAATGGGAAGTTGTTCGAGATGCAAAATGTACCTTGTTTGAGTGTTATGTTAAGCATGTTTTGTTGCTTGCCGCCATTCCGCCAGTTTGTGCCTTCATTGGAGCCACCAAGGTTGGCTGGAGCATTGGGGATCACACGTTTCGCTTGACCGCTGCCAGTACTCTGCCGATGGCCATAGGCTTTTATCTTTTTTCTTTGCTGGCTATTTATATCATGGGACGAGCCATTGAATGGATGGCGCATACTTTCGATGCAACGGTCAGCCTGGATAAATCTATTCTTATCGCAACACAGGTAGTTACGCCTCTTTTTCTCAGTGGGTTTATTGCTCTATTTCCAATCCCATGGCTGATTATGCTGGTCGGGATTGTTGCAATGGGTTACACCGTCTACCTTATGTACACGGGCATTCCGATCGTTCTGGAAATTGAACCTGAGAAAGGTTTTATTCTGGCCAGCGGTGTGTTGACTGTAGGGCTGGTCACCATGGTTGGAGTCATGGCAACAACAGTCATTCTGTGGGGTATGGGCTTTGGTCCGCAATACGCCTGATATCGACAATATTATTTAATAAAAATAACAATATTTAGCTTTTCTCTGCTTTATTTTGCGGGTTCTGTGCCTGATCTGCATAGCCAGACGGCACCTCGACGTGTCATGAATGCGAGGTGCCCGAATCAGGGCGTCTTATATCAAATACATCAAAGAAAGTTTCCTGTTCCATTTTTAGATGGGAACTTGTCATCCTGATTCGGGGTCAATATAGACAAATTCTAAAATAAAACTTCAGAAGGTGTTCTGGCATGACAGTAAAACAGGGCTTTGTTCTTATCTCGATTACCAGTACGCTACTCATTCTCCTTATCAGCCAGTATTGGCCACCCGTAAACTGGCTCTTTATTATTGTCTTGCCGCTTATTTTGCTTGGCATATACGACATTCTTCAGAAAAAACACACACTGCTCAGGTTGTATCCGGTAATTGGACATGGCCGTTTTTTGTTTGAATCTGTACGCCCCGAGATCCAGCAATATTTCGTTGAATCGGATATCAATGGCACACCCATCAATAGAGAGTTCCGCTCGCTGGTTTATCAGCGGGCCAAAGGCAACAATGACACCCGCCCATTCGGTACCCAGTTTGATGTCTACCGCAGTGGCTATGAATGGGTCAATCATTCACTCA
Organism: Arenicellales bacterium; assembly: GCA_048550195.1. Taxonomy (GTDB): domain Bacteria; phylum Pseudomonadota; class Gammaproteobacteria; order BMS3Bbin11; family BMS3Bbin11; genus BMS3Bbin11. Next base: position 9,573 of record JBLYYR010000124.1, on the reverse strand, counting down.
ATCCTAAACCGGTAGCAAACCATCATCCACGGATTATATTTGGTGGCCCGCACTGTAAGCAGCCTTACGCTGCATCACCACTCAATATTTCTGCTATGAGCTTTGGTGCCTTGAGTAAGAATGCGATATCGGCCCTTAATAAAGCGGCAAAACAGGGTGCTTTCTCACATAACACCGGTGAAGGTGGCATCAGTCCATACCATCTTGTTGGCGGTGCTGATCTGGTCTGGCAGATTGGTACAGGCTACTTTGGCTGCCGTGATAAGCAGGGTAATTTTGATGCCGATAAATTCTCTGAGAGAGCCGCCTATGATGTTGTAAAAATGATCGAGATCAAAATATCTCAGGGTGCCAAACCCGGCCACGGCGGGATTCTTCCAGCCGCAAAGCTTACCCAGGAAATTGCTGATATCAGACATGTTCCCATGGGACAGGATGTTGTCTCACCGCCCGCCCACAGTGCATTCGATAGTCCAGTTGGTCTGCTTGAATTCGTTGAGAAGTTACGTGAACTATCTGGCAGAAAGCCTGTCGGTTTCAAACTTTGCATCGGTAATACTGTGGAGTTTCTGTCTATTGTGAAGGCAATGCTGGAGACAGGTATTACACCTGATTTTATTACTATTGATGGTGGCGAAGGGGGGACGGGTGCTGCACCAATTGAATTGACGAATTCTGTTGGTACGCCGCTGCGTGATGCTTTAATTTTTGTAAACAATGCCCTGATCGGTGCAGGCTTACGTGAACATATCAGGATCATTGCTTCCGCCAAGGTGCTGTCTGCTTTCCACATGCTAAGATTGATGGCGCTCGGTGCAGATACCATTAATTCAGCCCGTGCAATGATGTTTGCACTGGGGTGCATTCAGTCACGCAGTTGCAATACAGACCGTTGCCCCACGGGTATCGCCACACAAAATCCAGCACGTTTCAAGGCGCTGGATATTGAACAGAAGTCAAAGCGAGTAGCCAATTATCACGCCGCGATGATAGAACATCTTGTTGAGCTCATTGCCGTTGCAGGACTAGAGTCTCTTGATCAACTTGAACCGCGGCATATCAATCGTCGTGTCAGCGGCACTATTGTTAAAAACTACAGCGAACTATACCCCTTCATTCGTTATGACAGCCTGCTGAGCGAGTCTGCTATGCCTGCCGCCTGGCAGGCTGGCTGGAGTCAGGCAACTGCTGCATCGTGGTAGTACAGTATTGAGAAATTTTGTATTCTCTCTGATTGTTCTTATGCCAGGCCTGTACTCAGTGAATGCCATTGCCGATCAGCCCGATCAACAGACAATCTCCCTGTTTAAAGAAAACGGGCTTGTGGACTGGGAGGAGAAGAGCTTCAAGGGCAATACGTCCTATCAAGTCATTGATCTGGATGGTATGAAAGTATTACAGGCCACTAGTCAGGCAAGTGCATCAGGGCTATATAAAATTTATCGAATCAACCTGAAAGAAACGCCATACCTGAACTGGCGTTGGCGTATTGAAAACAGAATCGATAGCGGGGATGAAACAACAAAATTCGGTGATGATTATGCAGCGCGTATTTACCTTGTTATAGATGGCGGATTCCTGTTCTGGAAAACAAAAGCACTTAGTTATGTCTGGGCGAATGCAGCGGATAAAGGATCAGTATGGGATAACGCCTATGCAGGAGAGTCGGTTAAGATGCTTGCTTTAAGATCGGCTGGCGATGAGACAAAAAAGTGGTTGATAGAAAAACGCAATGTTTATGAAGATCTGAAGCAAGTTTTTGGTGAGGAGATAAGTGTTATTGATGCAGTGGCAATCATGACAGACACTGATAATAGCAACAGCAAGGCGAGAGCCTATTACTCAGATATCTATTTTTCTGTTGATTGAAGGCCCTCTCTGATGAATAATCATATCGAATAAAAACAGCAAATGTTCAGTATACACCGGATATTTAAATTACATTTGGCGTGAGACGAAAAAATTACGCCACAGGCCTTCTGGAAATCGCTGCAGCGTATACTTCTTCTTGATATTCCAAATATAGGATAAGCAAAATAATGTCTTCGAATTCACAGGAGGTCATAGAGCGGCCGGAACCGGTGTCGTTCACGGAAGCCCTATTGTACTGGCTAAAATTGGGCTTTATCAGCTTTGGCGGACCGGCTGGTCAAATAAGTATGATGCATCAGGAGCTGGTAGAGAAGCGCAGGTGGATCTCGGAACATCGCTTTCTGCATGCGCTTAATTACACAATGGTGCTGCCGGGACCGGAAGCGCAGCAACTGGCAACCTATATTGGCTGGCTGATGCACGGTGTGTGGGGCGGTATTGCAGCCGGTACTCTGTTTGTTCTACCGTCACTTTTTATACTGTCCGGCCTGACATGGATATATCTGGTGTATGGAGATGTTCCGGTAGTAGAGGGAATTCTGTACGGAATTAAACCCGCAGTAACGGCAATCGTCGTTTTTGCCGCCTACCGCATAGGCTCCAGGGCATTGAAGAACAATGTACTGCGTGCCATGGCGGTGCTGGCATTCATCGCTATTTTTGTATTTGACATCCCTTTCCCTTATATCGTCCTGATGGCAGGTATTTTCGGCTTTGCCGGTGCCCATTTTGCTCCTGATAAATTCAAGGCAGGCGGGCATCATGACGGTTCGGTAGGCAGCTATGGTCCGGCAATTATTGATGATGATACACCTCCACCGGAACACGCGCGATTCAAATGGAGCCGTGTTATTGGTTTCGCCATTATCGGACTTTTCATCTGGTCCGCTGTCATGTTAATGCTTTATACGAATTATGGCTGGCAGGGCACACTCACACAGATGGGCTGGTTCTTCACAAAAGCAGCACTGGTAACTTTTGGTGGTGCCTACGCTGTGTTGCCCTATGTCTATCAGGGGGGTGTTGAGCATTATGCCTGGTTAACTGGCACGCAGATGATCGACGGTCTCGCACTGGGCGAAACGACACCCGGCCCCCTGATTATGGTTGTTGCTTTTGTCGGCTTTGTTGGCGGCTGGACCAAGGAAATATTCGGGCCTGAAATGCTGCCACTTGCGGGTATTGCAGGTGCCAGTATCGCTACATTGTTTACCTTCCTGCCGTCATTTCTTTTCATCCTCGTTGGTGGGCCAGCCGTCGAAGCCACCCGGGGTGATGTAAAATTTACCGCACCCCTGACCGGGATAACTGCTGCGGTAGTCGGCGTAATTCTAAACCTGGCTGTTTTCTTTGCCTATCATGTGCTCTGGCCAGAAGGCTTTGAAGGGACATTTGAATGGTTTTCTGCAGTAATAGGTGCGCTGGCATTTGTTGCTTTGTTTAAATACAAGGTGGGAATTGTTCCTGTTATTGCTGCCTGTGCTGTAATTGGTCTGGGCTATACATTGTTGATCAATGTTTAAAGTGCTTCTGATTACATGACATGTTGCTGGCTTACGGACTGATCCATAATCAGGGCAATACTTTGAACACAGGCCTGTCCCACTGCTGATATCCGGTTGCCCACCTCTCATTCATCTTGACCGTTACATTATTGCGGAAGGAGGTTCTTGCGCGGTGCAGGTAAAGTATGACCAATCACAATAGACCTTGCCTGAGTAATCAGAATAAGTTTTGTTTTTTTACTAAAATGCGAATAACGTTTTTTGATGTAAATTTTATCTGAATATGAAGCATAAAAGACAAGCGGTATATATGAGCAGATGTGTGGTGAAATGCCATAAATAAAAGTTAAAATCTGTGAACAATTACGCAGATTTTAAATATTTTATCTGGTAGGCTTATCCAATAATAAAAAAAATAAATACTATAAATAATGTACAGGCTAAAAGTCAGTACAAAGAGAAATAACAGTTCACCACACAGGGAAGGATCAATGGTGCAGTCATGCCTAAAGGTCAGTGACACAGATAATGCAGCAAAGGGAAATATAATTTCCTCCATGTCTTCAGCGATTTCCAGGCTAAAGTCAGGTCTGCTATTTGTTAATGATTTCAGCATTGCCACTTCTACGTTACCCACCAGGAGTGCTATGTAAATCATGGATATTAATAAACTAAAATTGCTTTTATTGTTCTCACCGCTCTATCTGGCATTATGTTTTTCCAGTCAGGGCCATGCGCAGAATCCTATCAGTCTTCAGTCGGAACCAAAGCGGGCTATGCCAGCCCCTGTCCCACCGGTAGTATCTCCCAAGTCAGTTAAAATCGAAAAAAGAATTATTAAATCAAACGCTTCCCTGTGTAATGGAAAACCCTGCACGGGTACCTCAGGCAGCAAACTAAATACAAATTAATAATCTTAGTCTTTAATGCCCGCGCTACAGGATGAATGAGAATTCATGTACTCGGCAGAGTGATAGCTGTGTTGAAATCCAGGGTATAAATTTGTAGATGACGGTTGATTTGAGATGGCAGGCAGTAACAAATAATTTTTAAATATTTTTATATGCAACAAATAATTCTGGGAGCGTATTGATGTTCAGGTCAAATACTATACTTTTGATATTTTCTTTTTTTATCGTCCAAACTGCGATAGCCGATGTGGAATCACTGATTCCGAATTTCTTTTCCGGCCCGGGTTTTAAATCTGATCGTGCCTATTCTGGTGAGACAACAAATGAGAATATTGATACCAATACAGGCATTCTAATAGTGAATCACTCTGACCTGGTTGTTCCCGGAGGAAATGGCTTAGAGATACGGGTGCAACGAAACTATTCGAGTGCAGCAATGAACTCACGTTCCGTTCTCGGTGCAGCTGCGCCGTATCCAGCAAAGTTTCTTAATAGTAAATCTCCAATCGGGCTGGGTTGGACTATGCACCTTGGCCGGATTTCCCTCGCCGGGGAGGTTGGTTTCGTTGATATCTGTAACAAGAATCTAGAATTCCTGGAAGATACAATGCTCGACAATGCAGTGCTTGAGCTTGCGGATGGCAGTCAGCAGCCGCTACTGGTTAGTGTCGGTGAATCAAGTGGCCCTTTATACTCTTATGATTTTCAAACACGGGACGAGCTCTGGAGTGCTGACTGTATAAACAGTGGAGAGGGGCTGCGTGTATATGGACCAAATGGGGTTCAATACGAAATGACACATATGATTTCTTCGCCAATTACCCAGTATTCGACACGGACAATAAACACCTGGTACCCCGTTAATATAAGCACAGCATACGGCGATTCAATAACGGTAACTTATTCCGGTCAGATAGATAATAACGCTTTAATCAGCACTATAGAACGAAATGACGGCGCGCGAGTCGATTTCTCCTATTCAGAGCTTTTTGACTCAGGCGGCAATGCGATTCCGAGTACCAAACATTTAAGCCAGATCAGCTTTCAGGGAAAAGTTTGGAATTATGATTACACATCGATTACACAGAATAATCTAGATACCCGCGTACAGCTCACTAAAGTGACCGGGCCTGAAGGGCTAGTCTGGGAATATGGCTATTACCCACTGCAGGATCTGAATGCGAACCAGGCACTAATGAAGCAGGTCACACATCCATACGGTGGTGTCACGGATTACACATATAAATATGTTGATTTCTGGGGGCCGAATTCACTGGTTGCGTTCGCAGAGAAGTTTTTTACCATCTCAGTCGCCACAAAAAGTATTTCAGGTCCCGATGTGGTTCCGGCAACATGGACCTATGATTACCAGCCGAGTTACCCCTATAATACGTCTACGGTATCCGGTCCAGACAGCTTGACCACCTATAAATACATCGGCGGACAGTATACGAACGATCCTAACTTTTTCCCGTCATTTAATCAAAAAGGTCTGTTACTTGAAAGAGCCGTGTACGATAAATCCAATAATTTGCTGCTCAAGGAAACCAATACATATGGCGCAAGGGGTACGATAACCGATATTGATCCAATAGGGCCGATTCATACTGACAGTGGTTACCTTGTATCCAATGAACGGGACACCCATCCTAGCTATTACAATGACAGTATCAAGGCATGGTTTAATTTAGTATTAAAAAAGACCCTGCTAAAAAAAGAGATACAGGTTGATGGAACCAGTTATATTACCGAATATGGTCATTTCGGGTATGCCTTCCAGCCACAGACACTGATTGAAACAGGCCAGGGAACTCGTACGCGCGGTCTGCGCTACTGTACGGATGCCGATATTAAGCTGCATGCCAGGACATATGTAACGTATGAAATAATCGATGATTTGACAAAAACAGTTAACACTTGCGATCGCCTGGGCCGAAAAGTTCTGCAGTATACTGACGGTGTCATAACAGACTATGAATATGCTACGGCCGGGCCTGAATTGCTAACGGCGAACCCGATAGCAAAGATTGATGGACGCAATAAACGCTGGAGTTACAGTGATTACAAATTCGGCATCCCGCAAACAGAATCACTGCCGGACGGCAACACAATTTCACGGACAGTATCGGACCGTGGTGAGATAACGTCTGAGACAGACCAGAATGGAAATACCAGCTCTTACGTTTACGATAATTTAAGCAGGGTCATTTCTTTAATTCTACCAAAAGGCCAGTCGCAGCCAGTGGATCAGACGGTAAACGTGACTCGGGATTATGCTGCGCGGGAAACGGTCTATACACGTGGTAGCCAGCGCTACGAAGTCGTATTTAACGGCTTCGGTCAGGCGGTACGGATCAATGATAATGGAATTGAACGGTTATTTACTCACGATGCTCTAGGCAGAAAAACATTTGAATCCTATCCTGGGAGGACGGTAACCGGTAGCACATTCCGTTATGACCCTCTGGGCCGAATAGTAGAAAAATCCCTCACGAGCGGGCAGACGACAACTTTTGAATATCTCCCGGATAATCGTACCCGGGTGACAGATGAAAGTGGTAACGTTGCTGTACTTCATTACCGCTCGTACGGGGACATTAATCAGGACCGGAGCCTGATAAAAGTGGAGTATCCTGAAGCGATAACTCTGGAATTACAGCGTAACCTGTTGTCACGTGTCACAGAGATAAATATTGGAGGCCCGGGCGGGATTACACGTACACTAAATTACCAGAGCAACCAGGCTTTCCTCTCTGGCGAAATACACCCGGAGACTTCACCGGTAAATTATACTCGAGATGGTTTAGGCAACGTTGTTAGAAGCAGGACCAATCCTAATCAATCAATCTTATATTCTTATGACGAAGTATCTCGGCTAATAAAAAAGGAATACGTTAATTCTGAATTCATTCTTGTGGGTGGTCAGCTTGTATCAGTAGATTTTCCTGTAGAACCGCCAACACAGTATGAATATGACCTAAAAGGCAACATAAAAAAAGTAACTCGCGATACGATTGTTAAAGAATATTTTTATGATGAGAACGATAATCTCCTGCGGGAAGTCCATGATCTTGCCGGGAAAATATATACTGTTGAATATCAATATAACAGCCTGGATCAGTTGGCCTCATTGACATATCCTTCCGGGCGCGTTGTGACCTATAATCCTGACCTTTTTGGTCGTCCGACACAGGCATCAGGTTTCGTAAATCTCGTTGAATATCACCCCAATGGCATTATCTCAATGATGGAATATGCCAACGGTTCAGTATTTCAGACTACTTTGAACGAACGTGAGCAGCCTGCGCAGTTAAGTGCAGTTAGCGCTGCACAACCCGAAGACCTTATGAATCTTGAATATTTTTATGATGCCAGCAGTAACATCAGTAGTATTCTTGATACCGTCGACAGCAATGGCAGTAAGACTTTTCAGTACGATGGTGTCCATCGCCTGATAAGTGCCGTGGGCTCATGGGGTAATGGCATCATAGACTATGATGCAGTCGGCAATATATCAAACAAGACCATTGGTACAGAAGCTATCAGCTACAGCTATGGCACCAACAATTTGCTTGCCTCCACCTCTGGTGCTTTGCCAGGCAACTATAATTATGATCGCTATGGTAATCAGTTGGGTACCGGTACTGATCAATTTACCTACGATAGAGAGAACAACCTCATTCGTTATTCAAACAGTCAGACAGCCGTTGATTATGTCTACGATGGCAACAACCGTCTTGCCTATAAAGAGAAGGGCGGTACTCGAAAATACTTTATTTACACAAAAGGCGGTGAACTGCTGGGTGAATATGACGATGCCAGCGTTGAATTCGAGGAGCATATTTACGTCGGCCCCAGGCTGGTGGCTCGCGCCAATAACGGCGCCGCGGTTCCTCTTAGCGCGAATGCCGGTCCAGACCAAAGTGTAAGTGGCAGCATGCAAGTGACACTGGATGGCTCTGGCTCTACTGACGGTGGGCAGACAGTGACCTATCTATGGGAGCAGGTAACCGGCCCGGGCGTTACCCTAAGTTCGACGAATACAGTCACTACCTCGTTTACTACACCCTCAGTGACCGCTGCAACTGTATTTGTATTTCGTCTCACTGTAACCGGTGATGGGGGGGCGGTAAGCACCGATGAGGTGACAATAACTGCACAGGGCACGCCACTACCTGGCGATACCACGCCACCTGTTGTGACACCTCCAGCAGACATCGTAGCAGAGGCCACCGCTACGCTGACCAGCGTCAGCCTGGGAACGGCAACCGCCATCGATGATGTCGATGGGTCGGTAGTGGCAACAGCGGACAGTAGTGGTCCGTTTGCGCTCGGTATTCATACCATCACCTGGAGTGCAACGGATCAGGCGGGTAACATGGGGACAGCCACGCAGAGTGTTACAGTCGAAGACACCACCGCACCGGTATTAACTGTGCCGGTGGATGTGACGGTCACAGTACTGGCTGTTCCTGCCGCGGTGGCTTTTGGTACAGCGACTGCGACAGACCTGTTTGGACCGGTAGCGATCAGTAATGATGCCCCTGCGGCATTTCCGTCGGGCGTGACGATCGTGACCTGGACGGCCACGGACAATAACGGAAATTCAGTGACCGGAAGTCAGAGCGTAACCGTAGAGTTGAGCACAAGCTCAGCGGTATCGATGACCAGTCCTGTTCCGGGCTCAAGTCTGTCAAGCTCACCGGTTACCTTTAGCTGGGAAACGCCCCCAGCTGGCGCAAGCAAAGTCCAGTTGTGGATCGGTAGCCAGGCCGGTTGGGCGAATCTGCTAAAGAGTGACTTTACGCCGGATCAAACCAGCGTGTCGGTCCCGCTAGTTCTCAAAGGCACGCCGATATATGTGCGTCTGCGTACCCGTTTCAATGATGGCTGGATTGACCGGGACTATGTATACCAGACCATAAAGCAGCCAGCGCAGATGTTGGCGCCTGTGGAGAGTACCCCGCTTATAGATGCACCGGTGACCTTCAGTTGGGAGGCGCCACCGTTTGGTGCAAATAAAGTCCAGTTACGGGTCGGTAGTCAACCCGGTTGGGGCAACTTGCTTTTGAGTGACTTTACGCTGGACCAAACCAGTGTGTCTGTAGCGTTTTTACTCAAAGGCACGCCGGTATATGTCCGACTGCGTACACTTTTTCCTGAAGGCTGGGTGAATCAGGACTATGTATACCAGACCGTAAAGAAGCCAGCGCAGATGTTATCACCAGTGGATGCCACCACCCTGACAAATACGCCGGTGACCTTCAGCTGGGAGGCGCCGCCGT
>JBLYYR010000123.1:0-26634 GCA_048550195.1 Arenicellales bacterium | reverse complement strand
TTATAAAATGCTAAAAGATGATAGGGATTATTATGTCTGAAAAAAATAAATGCTAAGAAAAAGTTGAAATTTCAAGCGGGATGTTCAAGCCTATTTTGTTTTGTGCTGGTTACGATAAAAGCAATACCTGCCCCCATATCATTCCCAGATATTTGTGTTCTGATTCCTATTCCCAGGAATATTCTTTCTGCTCAGATGCGGTTAAACCGTGACCAAAATGCATCCATCATAGTACGGGCATATTGGATAGATTCTTGTTCACTCTCCCCCTTTTTAAGAGGGACGATTATTGTAAATTCCACCAGATCTCTACCAAAAATTGAAAACCGGCTTATACCTATTGTGGATTTTTTATCCTCCGCTACAAACTTAAAATCAGAAGTGGGAAAACAGTGACTGCCCGTTCGATTCATAATTAACATCTCTAGAGATACACCATGTGGTCCATCAATCATATTAATCTTGGAATCAAGTCCAGCTTTTCTGATCTGCTTTATCTGTAGCTTACTTACTGTTGCAAAGGCACCTTTTTTTGTTGTGATATTTTTAGGTAGAGTTGTGATGACAATCGCAGCAAAGGGCGCAGAAAGATCCTGGTCACTCAGTAGAATATAGTTGTCTACTACTCCTCTGGACTGGTCATTAAGGTTGAATTTTATGACAGTCTCTTTTGCTGTTGGTAATTGAGGTATCTTAAATGAGTAACCCAGCGACTTCAGAAAAATTACTTTCGAGTTCTTAATCCTCTCTTCACTTTCATTTCGAAACATCTCGTTTGCAACGATGCCATTACATGACTGTGACTTTATATCCCAAACTGAACGAATCGTCTTAGCATCTATCAGCTCAGCAGAAACAGAGTTCGAAAGTGAAAATGAGAGTAGTAGAAATAGTATGTTTTTCATCAAATCATCCTTAATTTTGATTATAAAATTGAAAAATCTATAATGCTTATTAGCATACAACAAGCAGACATTGGGCCACAACTGATTAGGCATAGATCCAGGCTTAGGTACTCGTTTACATTCTTTCAGGGTGAGTCGTATTGTTAAGGCTAAAAGCTAGACCTGACCCTATATCAATGCCCCTGCATGACCAGAGTTTCTGCGAGAAATTAATTTATTTATATTGACCTTTCCCTGCACAGATGTGACAAGCGGTATAAACACACCGAGTAATAGTGCGCCATGCACAAATTTATTAAAAAATCTATGAACCAGTTCACATCTTTTAAAATTATTTATTGCTAAAGTAATCAGTTAACCGCTGACGTTTCAGAATAGATGTATGTTGTGATCCCAAATGGGGTGCACGACTTTTTAGCATGCCAAGGGTCAGTATTTTAAATTCCATTATTACAACTAATCAGGACGACAAAATTTTATGGATAATCTCAAACACATGGTTGTAATAATACTCTTGTTACTTACAGGTTGTGCTTCCGATGCTGCGAAGCAACCAAGTTCGGAGTTCTCATCATCAGAAGTTAGATTTTATACGCCCACTGAATTAGCCGGGCGAGACTATACTTCGCATGGAATCATCGAAGGCCTGGATTGTAGCCCAACATGGTTCAGAAAATCGAATTCTGAGAATGCGATGAAAGAACTATTAGTCGTAGCCGAAAAGAAAGGGGCAAGTGGGATTATAAACTCTTCATGCAGGGATTCTGGGTTGGGCCCAATATATTTTTGCAACAACTCTGTGACCTGCAAGGGTGAGGCGATATCGGTTTTGTGAATGTGTAGGTACCAGATTACAACCGTATTGACAGAGGATGTTTAATGAAAAATTACTCACCAATATTGAGATATTCTTCATATTTTTTACTTGCAATTACATTACTACTTACTGCTTGTGGTGGCGGAAGCAGTTCGAGCGGCGGCGGTGGTTCCTGTGCAGAGTCCTTATCATTAGTGGTAAAAAATTCGCAAGGTGCAATCATACCTAGTGGTGGAACATATCCTGTTCAAAATAAACATTTTTTTGCAACTGTTACAGTTTTACCAAATCCTGGTGCAGGAGTAGATGTTGAGAAGAGAGAAGCAGGATCTGGAGATGGAGTAACAATCGATAGAACAGATATTAATGGTATCGCTTCAAAACTAGCTATTCTGTTTGGTCGTTTCGGTATCGCTGGCACCGTCAGGCCGTCTGGTTATGTTGAAAAAATAATTTTCACTTCCTCATGTATCAGTGTTGAGTGGACTGGAACAGTGAAGTAATCCCGTCATCACAAAAGTAAAAAGGGGGGGGCAAGCCAATTTTGTATGTGAATAGGCTTGACCTCACTTTCTCATTATTCCTCGCAGATTATGAAGGTCAAACGGAGAAATCTAAAGAAGAAATGCGAAATCTATTTTGCGGAAAATAAGGGTTCTGATTCTCCTGCTTGCTCCGCGTCTTCACAAATAAGGTATTTATTTTGGCCTTTCCCGGCACAAAAGCGACAAGCGGTATAAATATACAGAGTAAAGGTGTGCCTAGCACAAATTAATTTAAAAATCTGTGAACCAGTTCACATCTTCTAAATTAATTTTGTAGTATCTTAGATATGCTATATACACATATTTGATATTAAAGAGATCTGGCATTAAGTCAGACAAAGCAAAAGTTAGAAAAGTTCATAAGCACAGGGAGTGGCAATGGTTCCGTCTACTACGCAAGCCAGGAAGTCAGGTGGCAAAGTTAAGGATGACAATTCTAAGGGAAATACTTTTCCCTCTAAACATCCAGAAATAACACAACGCAAGTTAAGCCCATTGTTTGTTGATGATGTTAGTAACATCAGCATTGCCCCCAATGGTGCCTGCCGTTTGTACTTCACTACCTGGAGCACCGGTGACGATAACAATCCTGTGCAGGTGCAATCGGAGATTATTATGACGATTCAGAGCCTAAAGATATTGGCTGAGGGCTTGCCTAAAGCGATAGAGCAGGCGGTACGTGCTGAGCAGGAGATGGCGTAATGAAGAGTGTTAATCGATCGATGTTGTTCAGTGTGATGTTCCTTAGCCTGATTATGTTACAAGTGACTTCTATTTATGCAAAGGGCCCGTTGCCAGAACCGAGTCCAGATGTTCCACGCAGTGACCTGATTGGTGAAAGTGGCCTTGTCCCGTACGAGGTGGTGTATTCCCCTGAGTGGGCGGCGTGGCGAGTCAAGCAGGGCCAAGGTAGCAGCTATAAAAAAGATCCCCATGTGTGGGTCTATACCACGGAATTTGCCAAGCGCTTTGGAATGCCAATGAAGTGGGTGGACGATGATTTGAAAGGTGCACAGGCACTGGCATATCGCGTTGACAACCACTACTACGGAATCAAGTGTGGTTATTTTGGTGAGATAGAAAATTGTGGGCCTTCTTCTGCCTGTATGTTGGATATGTATATTTCAGATGAAGCGAACATACCGTGGAATAGTGAGAGCCTCCATGAATCATTTTATGGGTATGTATCAATGCAATTTTTAAAAGATCAATATAAAAATGATAGGCCGGAATATTTAAAACGGTGGAAAAAAATAAACGAACGCAACTATCCCATGGGTTTTGACCTGGCCGGCGTAGTTAACAATGATGGATCACTTGGGAACTATAGGGTTGTTGAATACGACAGGCAGATTAATAAAGGGCTGGACTATATCAGTGGCACCATGAGTTGCGGTTTTCCCGATTTAGTTAAGCATGGTGGAACCAAGGTGCAGATTGATGAAGGGTATACAAATAAAATAGCCCACGAGGTCTTGATCCCCCAAAGTTTCATGAAGCGAGTGAAAGCCTACTCGGAAGAGGTCTATGAACCGAATAGTCTATGGTCACAAATGAAAGAAAAAATGAAGAGTAAACGAGAGATAAAACTAGATAAGAAGGACTGACCATGCCGACTCCGAATATCTATGAGCAGGGCGTAATTGCCGTCGATTCGTATAATGACCCCGATGATCGAGGGCAGGATACCGAGGGATGGAGCATCAGAGGATTTGATGATGGTGATAAGCGAAGCTCCGGTCTAAAAATTCAGGCATACCAAAAAGGGAATAACATACATATAGGCGTGGGTGGTACTGACACGAATCAGGCTGAATTTCGAGCAGATGCTTTGACAGACTTCGCGTTCATCAGCGGTGACCTTGATCCACAATTCCACCAGGCATTAGAGTATGCCGCGAAGACTATTGACGATGCGTATAAAGAGGCAGACAGATTAAGAATATCACGCCCCGATTTTTCCGTCTCTGGCCACTCTCTGGGCGGCGGTATGGCCCAAATGATCTCCTATGTATTTGGGATACCGGGTATATCTCTAGATTCCCCAGGGGTCAGTAATGTCATTAATAACTCTGAATTCAAGCAATTCGTTGATGGTCTCCGTGAAAAGTATGGCAGTGATGTTATCCCGGATGCATCAGAAATCAATCCCGAATTCATAAACTACATAGAAAAAGGCAGTGAAGTCAGCGGCTCATCGTTAACAGGTGACCATCTTGGTAAAAATAATATTGTTGAATTTAACAATGTGTCTGATTTAGACACAATTGTAGGCAAGATCTTGATAAATATCGATGGGCCATCGCGTGTATTTGGGCTAGCAATGATTGTTGATGGTTATCTAGAAAACCATAGTAATGATGTAATGCTTGAAAAATTACAGCAGCTCTATGGCCGTTCTGCACAAGAGTCAGTTCTAGCCGATGGTAGCCGGGTGGTGGAATATTATTATGGAGGTGAGGTGAGCCTCCGTACGGAGACTGCTGCTGATGGACAGACATTAGAGCGAATTTGGGCTAAAAAAGATGATGGCAGTATTTGGATCAATCAGAAAAACAGTGATGGTGTGTGGCAGCAACGAGACTACACTGCTGAGCAGGTTCAAAACGAAGATATCAATGATCCACTCGACCCTCAAAATGATGGTGTAGGTCCCTTTAATGGCGAGAACCTCAACAGTTCAGATTTTGATAGTGCAGGGGATAGCAATGATATTGAAGGCTTAGCATGGGAAAATATCCAGATACTAGAAAACGGTGCAACACTGACAACGCGAGGGGAGAACTTTCGCTCTGTTATTTCAGCAGACGGCAAACAAGCCTATTTTGAGATAGACGGTGTTACCACCTATAAAACACCGGATCGAGTTTGGGTTAAAAATGTAGATGGTAGTGTTGTTATTAATCAGAAAAACACGCTTGGAGAATGGGAGTTACGTAACTATACAGCCGATCAGGTAAAAAACGAAGACATCAACAATCCATTCGACCCTCAATATGACGGCATTGGATTATTTAATGGTGGAAACTTCGATGATGCTGATTTTGACAGTATAGTAAATGGCGATGACATCAGCGGACTGCAATGGGGGAGTGATACAACCAATACAACCACCGTAACGGACTCAACAGTAGACCCCACCACAGGCATCCCAAAATACCTTGACCCGGCGAGTTCCAACCAAAACATCAACGAACGAGACTGGAGCAACCTCAGCGACCGTGAACTTAATATTCTGGCCGATGCCGGTGTTAGAGCAGGCCGTCAGGGCCTGGCATTAATCAATGCTATCCAGAACGGTGAAGAGTTCACTGCTGTGGATGCAGGGATCAATTTAGCTCTAGAGTTGGATCGTGCCCTGGATGTCGGCGGTGATGGATTTATTAGCAACTCGGGGAGCAATGCCCTGGGCACCGCCTCCAGTGCGATTCGTCTTGCCAGTGCCATCGACAATGAGAACTGGGGCAGTGCGGTAGTCAGTGGATATCAGTTAGGCGATCAACTGGATATTTTTGAAGGCAGTACCTCAGCTGCGCGCGGCGTTTCATCTGTAGCCTCGGCATACGGATTATATACCTCAATCCAGAACGGCAATGAATTCGGGGCGGTAACCAATGCGGCTACCTTATATAACAGCCTGAGTGCGACACCTTTACCCGGTACGGCCTATCTGGGCTATGTGAATGCAGGCTTGCAGTTGCTTGATGGCGATATAGAAGGCGCGGCGATGTCAGCGGCTACCAGCTATTTATCGACAGTTGCCGTGGGTGTTGCAGCGGAGGTTGGGGGCGGCGCCTCACTGCTTCAGGCAGCGACCACGACTGCCAATCCTTATATTATCGCCGCAGCTGCAGTCGTAGTCGCTGTCCTCGCCATCGTCGGCTCAGCAGATGAACCTGACCCCGAAGCCAGTTTAAGCTTTGCCGAAGATGCCGACGGCAATGTGATTTTCAACACTGATTCCAATAAAACCGGCGGCGGACTTGAACAACAACTGACCGGCCTGGGCGGTGTGTTGGCACAAACTGTTCAAGCTTTTGAGAATAACCTGCCAGCGGGTGTACTACCGGGTGATCAGGTTGATGTCAGTACTCTACCCAATGTTATCAGTATACAGAACCCAAAAACCGGCGAAACACAGCTACGTCTGGAAGGCGGCGGTGGTATGGGTAGTTCGGTACTAATCGTGGTCGGCGGTGCCTCGGAGCTGATCGAAATCATGCCACACATAATTCTGTACAGTGATTTCCAGGACGCCTGGATCACTGATGTGCAGACTATTGTTTCCGAGAATGGCCAGGTATTTATCGATACTTATGCCGATCCTTATGCCAGTCCCCCGAGTGATGTGGTGGCCAAAGGCGCGGGGATTTTTGTTGGCGGCGGCAATGTCGGCGGCAATAAGGAATTAGTGGTCGCCAAAGACGATCAGATTCGTAACCTTGCAGCGCTACCACTCAAGCCGGTTGCAAAAGAACTGGCCGAGGTCAGCAGGACCTGGCGCATAGACAAGAATATTTTTGAGGGCAACAGTGGCCAATTGCTGGCTGCCGGTGTGGCAACGGGTTTGTTGTCAATAAACGATGTCTATGCGGCCGCTGGCTCAGAAACACCGACTGAACAACCCCCGCAATCAATACTTGATAACGAAGCGTATCGTACGTTAGTGAACGAAGCCGACAGTAATCTGATTGTGGCAGGCTATGGCCAACTCACCAACACACCGAGTCAAACGGGTACCCCTCTCAATCCTATTGGCCCCAGCGAAGATTATCAAAGTGCGTTTTTGGCCGGTTACGACGGCAGATATGTCGATTTAAATGATAGTCCAGCCAACAGGAGCAATGGAAATGCCGCTTTCGACAACGTGCCCTCGGCCGGGTCATTCATTGCCAGCGATGATGAACAGACTGAAGCCAATGAGGCCAATGCACAGGCAGATCTGATCCGTGGCCTGTCCCGCCCAGCGAGTCTAAATGAATCCCCTGTTCTTGCTGAAGTTACCAACACAATCACCATCAATGAGGGCCGGGCTGAAGCGAGTGACGCGAGCATTGTGCCATTAACCGGTGGCCAATCCGATCAGCTTCTTGTTTTTGAAGACCGGGATGTTTTTACCAGTATTGATCAATTGCTTGCCAACGATGTGGCGGGTGTGCAGTTTATGGGTTTAAGCCGGGTCATGAACGGCAGTATTAACATTAATGCTGCAGGCGACATACAGTTTATCCCCGACAGTGATTTTGCCGGGCAGGCCGGGTTTAGTTATTTGATTGAAGATGATCGGGGCGAGCAGCAAACCGTCAACGTCGTCGTTAATGTTACCAATACCAATGATGCCCCGGATGCCAATGACGATGTCATCACCTTCGCATCCAACAGTGCGTTGGATTTACAGCTGTTACTGGCCAACGACACGGATGCAGACAATGACGCACTGCGTCTGATTGCGATCAGCCAGGTCAATAACGGACAGATCATTTTGAATGCAGACGGTAGCTATCAATTTAGCCCGGATGCGGGTTTTGTTGGTGAAACCCAGCTGACTTATGTAGTTGAAGACGCCAACGGCGTCCGCAGCATTGCCGCCGCACAACTGATCGTTAGCAACAGCGTGGGACAACCCGTCGTTATCGGTGATGTGACGCTTCCTGACAGTGACAACTCGGCTGCCAACGATACAGGTAATAGAATAAGCCACCAGGAGTTTAACCAGCCGGATTTTAATCTGATCGAAGACGAGAACCGATTATTCAGTGTTGAGGTTTTGCTGGGGATACAAAACAAGGCCAGCACAGACACACTGCAAATTCTCAATCCACGAATGCTGGACAGCGCGCAGGGTACCGTCACCCTGACGCCCGATGGTGAGATAAGCTTTACGCCAACGGAAAACCTGACTGGCGAAGTGACTTTTGAATACGAGATAAGCAATGGAGTGACGAGCGTTCCGTCACAAACCTTTGTAAAGATCTGGCCCGAGAATGATGCACCCGCAACACAGGATGATCAATTTTCTGGCCTTGAGGACTCAAACCTTATTCTTGCCGGTACGGAACTGCTTGCTAATGATAGTGATGTTGAGGGCGATAGCCTGAGCATAGTCGGTATATGGGGCACCAGTGCCGGCGCACAGGCAAATTACGATGCCAATGCAGACCAGTTAACATTCACACCGCCGAGTAACTTCTTTGGAGATGCCTGGGTGGATTTTCTGGTTGAGGATGCACACGGTGCCTGGGCGGTAGAACGTTCAGACATCGCGATTGCTAATGTTGATGATCCAGCCGTAGCAATCGATGACAACATCAGTTTACTGGAAGATCAAACACGGCTTATTTTAGCCGAAGAACTGACGGCGAACGATATCAATCTTGATAGAGAAGTTTTGCGCATCAATAGCATCGATACCTCCTTGCTCACCCACGGCACAGCAGAATTACTGGCCACAGGCGATGTCCGCTTTACCCCCAATGCCGATTATGCCGGCACCCAAACCCTGCGCTATGAACTGATTGATGAGAATGGAAACCTGTCTTCGGCACAGGCCATTCTAACCGTGCAACAGGTCAATGATGCCCCGCGAGTTCAGGTGTCGACCGGACAGGCACGAGAAGATGAACTGGTGTCATTTAGTTTTGCAAACCTCCTGACGAATGCCACCGATATTGAAGGTGATGCCATGCAGGTGGTGGGTGTGCGCTCACAGTTTGGTTCAGTGGGGATTGACGGGGTTAATGGCAACATCACATTTCAGGCCAATACTAATTTTAATAGCGTGCTATATGGCGGGCCGGCGGTAGTGGAATATTTAGTAGCCGATGTGCTTGGCGCCCAAAGCTGGGGAACCCTCAATGTCGATGTGGCACCAGTCAATGATGCCCCGTCTGCGGGTAACGATACCGTGTTTACCTGGGCCAGTGGCCCCGGTACATATACCAACACCTTCAACGCCTCGGACTTGCTGGCCAATGATAACGATGTGGATGGCGAGACGATCTTTGTTGATCAGTTTGGACAGGGTGCAAACGGTGTCGTTAGCTTTGATCAGGCCAGTTGTATTGTCAGCTATTTAGCCAATACGGGTTTTGTGGGGACAGATACCTTTACGTATCGAGTCTCAGACGGTGTCGCCAACAGCTTTGGTACAGGATCAGTTCGAGTAGAAGTGCTGCAAAACACCGCACCAGTCGCCAGCGATTTTGCCACCATCGCCCCGGAAGACACGGTATTGCGTTTTGACTGGGCAGACTTTATGCCCTACGTCAGTGATCAGGACTTGTTGCAATTAGAATTGCCTGAGCAATTACAGGTGGTCTCTGTTAGCAATGCAGTCAATGGCGCCGTCAGTCTAAATGCCGATGGCTCGGTGAGTTTTAATCCACAGGATAATTTTAACAGCGCACAGAATCAGGCAGTGGCAAGTTTTGATTATGTAGTCAGCGATATCGTGGGCAATACCAGTACGGCTACGGTATCGATTGATCTCACCCCGGTTAACGATGCCCCGGTGGCCAATCCAGAAAGTCTGCCGGCTATAGATGAAGACTCTCGCGGACTTATTTTTACCGCAGCTCAGTTGTTATTGAATGATACCGATGTTGACGTCGATACCGCGGGAATCAGAGATATGGACAATCTGTCACTCACCATAGGTAATGCCAGACATGGCAGAGTCACCGATCTCGGGAATGGCCAGTACCGTTATACGCCTGACGCGAATTACAACGGCACCGATTCAATTGCCTATACCATTTCCGACCCTCAGGGGGCAAGCGACAGCAGTTTCGCAGCGATTACTGTTCGCTCCATTAATGATAATCCGGTAGCCGAGATTGTTTTCGGTTCAGGTAACGACAGGGACACGAATCGCTTACGCAATGTATTGAGTCATGCCTCCGATGTTGATGGCGACAGCCTGTCATTGAATGTTACAGGGTATTCAGGTGGCATCAACAGTGCTTCTGCCAGTGGCGGTGACCTGGTCTGGCGAGCCAACAGTGCCGGCAGTGGACGGATTTATTATGATGTGCTTGATGGGCGAGGAGGAGTGGCATCCAGCTATGCCGATGTACGCATTGCCCACGCCAACAGGCCCCCGACGGTAGTGGAGTTGACGAGGACTAATCTCGAAAGGGCCGATGTACAGACTAAATACAACAATGGTGTCGCTGAATCACGCTTCCATGTTGAAGTGCATGGTTACATGCGAGCTATCGATTCTGATGGTTATATTGCTACCTACGAACGTGCTGCTAGTCCGCCTGGCTTCAGGATGCGATCCGATGGTAGCTGGTCGATTGAGCTAGGTTGGTCAAACTGGTTCCAGGGCAGTTATGATCAAACCTTTAATTACGCCATTCGTGCCATCGATAACGAAAGCGCCTCCGTCACGCGTGCCTTTACCGTCAGGGTCTTCCTTAATGCGGGTGATGCTTATGCGGGTGTTGTTGGGCCACCCTTGCTGTTTGACCTGAATAACAATGGTTTTGAATTACTCAGCTACGTTGAAGGCTCCGAAGCACGTTTTGATCTCGATGGAGACGGTAAAAGAGAACTTACCAGCTGGATGGCCGGTGGCGATGGTCTGTTAGCGGTAGATATCAACAGCGATGGGATTATCGACCAGTCGAACGAAATATCCTTTGTTGATTATGTGGAAGGGGCAAAGACAGACCTCGAAGGTTTGCGTTACTTTGATACTGATAAGAACGATGAATTAAGTGCCAATGATAGTCAGTGGGATCAGTTTGGTATCTGGATAGATGGTAACAGTGACGGCAACCATGATGAGGGCGAGTGGCAAAAGCTGGACGATATTGGAATTGCATCTATTCAGTTGACCAGCGACGGTATTGCCCAGGACCTCGGTGACGGCAATGAACTTTATGGCACCGGACAGTTCACCTGGGCGGATGGTACAACAGGCGAGTTCGCAGATTTGGGACTCAGCTATCAGGATGAACCTGAGCTTGAGATTACGGTTGATGAAATACTTCTTGAGGAAGGCCTGGGAGCAGAAGAGGGGGTGTTAGATGGTGAAGACCCACTGGCTATTCAAGAAGGGCTTTCTGATAACACAGATGCTGCAGGCACTGACACAGACGAGTTAGCCCCAGATCAGATGGAGGATATTGCTTTAGCAGAAGAAGAAATAAATACCGATATCGACAGCGGAACCAGCTTTCTGCCATCCGATGCCGAACTTGATCGGATGGCCCATAATGATGTCGAGGCGATTGTGGCACTAGCCCCCAAAGAGACCGTGACGCCAGCACCAGAAAACATTGACATATTAACTGAGTCACTTGTAAACACAGAAGATAACAACGAAGAGCAACAATTGGTCGCTTGAGTAGAGGACTTTAGATTTTTTATCAAGATCAGTTCTCTAGCAGTAAAACAGAGAGAGTAAAAATGGAAAATGAAAGCGTGATCGACCCTCGAGAGAGTGTCGACAGTGGAATATTTAGCATGGCGTTGTTATCTCGACATAAAGGCGAACGCCTCAGTAGTGATGTGTTAGTACAGAATTTTGGTCATCTACCGGGTATGGATGAACAGGATATGATGGCTGCATTCAAGGAAATGGGTTTTAAAACAAAGGCCTTGCCTTTTAATGCAAAAAGTATTGAAAGTCTTCCTTTCCCCTGCATAGTGGTTCTAAAAAATCAAACCTACGCGGTGTTACTGGATGTATCAGAGGGAGATGCTCTGGTGCACACCATGACCAATAAAAATGCTATAAAACTGCCAGTAGATGAGCTGATCGAAGGAAGTGCGGGTCGAGTGATACTGGCAGTACCGGAAACTGAAGGTGCCCAGCAGCCGGGTAAATTTGGTCTGAACTGGTTTTTATCAACGCTGTTCAAATACCGCAGTATTATGCGTGAGACGCTGCTTGCATCTTTTTTTATTCAATTGTTTGCACTGGTTACGCCATTGTTTTTTATGGTGATAATTGACAAGGTATTTTCACATAATAATATGTCGACCCTGGATGTCCTGGTATTCGCCATGGTGGTCGTGGCGGTGTTTGATGTGATTTTGAGTGGCATAAGAACCTGGTTACTATCGCACACCACCAACCGCGTAGACCTGGAGCTCGGTGTAAAGCTATTTAAGCATATGATGGCACTGCCCCTGTCCTACTTCGAGTCACGTCGTACAGGCGATACGGTTGCTCGAATACGTGAAGTAGAAACCATCAGAAATTTTCTTACCGGCTCCTCGCTCACGCTCATTATTGACCTGTTGTTTATCTTTATATTCCTGGCTGTAATGTATTTGTTTAGTGGGCTGCTTACGGCGATAGTTATTTTGTCATTGCCACTATTCTTCCTGGTGTCTGCAGTGCTTACGCCTTTAATGAAAAATAAGCTGGAGGACAAACATGAAAAGATTGCTGAGAATCAGTCTTATCTTGTTGAGACACTGGGCGGAATTGAAGCCATAAAATCCGGTGCAGTGGAGCCGCAGCAACAACGAGAGTGGGAGAATAAGCTTTCGGATTATGCACGTTGTTCTTTTAACAGTTCCTCACTATCAAACATGATTAACCAGTCGACCAGTCTGATCAGTAAATGTTTGACCATTACTGTGTTGTACATAGGGGCGAAACTGGTTTTATCAGGCGATTTAAGTATTGGCCAATTGATCGCATTTAATATGCTTTCCGCACGTGTGATCGCACCGATTCAACGGCTGGCACAAATCTGGCAGGAATTCACTAGCATGCGTGTATCGGTTAAAAGGATCGCAGACATACTTGATGCACCAAAAGAACCTATGCAACTAACGAGCAAAACAGAGCTGCCGCCACTACAAGGTACAATTCAGTTCGATAAGGTGGATTATCAGTATGATGAAACCAACAAAAATGTACTGAACGACATTTCATTTACTGTCGCGCCAGGAGAGGTAATTGGCGTGGTTGGCTCGACAGGCTCAGGAAAAACTACGCTGGTTAAATTATTACAACGGTTGTATGTGCCTGTCGGGGGACGCATTCTGGTCGATGGCATTGATATCGCGACCGTTGATGGTTCATGGTTACGCAGACAGATCGGTGTAGTCGCACAGGACTTTGTTTTGTTTAATCGTACAGTTCGGGAAAACATCACAATGGGCGACCCGGCAGTATCGGATGCGCACGTGATAGAAGTAGCTCAACAGGTTGGTGCACATGAAATGATCATGCAACTGGCCAATGGTTACGATACAGAGTTGTATGAGCGGGGACGCGGACTGTCAACGGGTCAGTGGCAATCTATTGCGATGGTCAGGGCGCTGGTAAAAGACCCGGCAATTTTAATCCTGGATGAAGCTACCAGCGCTCTGGATTATGAATCTGAGCAAAATTTTCAAAAGAATTTCCACACGATATGCGAAGGCCGTACGGTTTTTGTCGTGGCGCATCGATTGTCAACGGTACGTTACGCGAACCGTATACTGACACTGGAGGATGGCAGGCTGATAGAAGACGATTCGCCACAGGTGCTGCTTGAGAAAGGTGGGCGGTTCGCCAATCTGCATGCGATTCATAGCAGGACGTGGCCGTTAAGGGAGGAGGTTGCATATGAAGGGTAAACAGGGTTACCACGATTTTCTACCCGGTGCGTTAGCAACTATGGAACGGCCTCCCGCACGGCATCTTCGTACCGTCACCTGGATCATTATTATTTTTGTGGTGATTGCTGTTTTATGGCTGACTTTTTCAACCGTTGATATCATCGTCAGTGCCCAGGGGAAGATTGTGCCGGTGGGGCAGGTAAAGGTCATACAACCTGCTGGGGAAGGTATCGTCCGGAATGTCTATGTTCATAATGGGCAAAGAGTAAATATTGGTGACCCGCTGGTTGAGCTTGATAGCACCAGCTCATTTGCGGATAAACAGCAGTTGAACATGCGAATGAACAAGGCACGGTTAACGGTGCAGCGCTTACGTGCCGAGTCGGGTGAAGAAATTATTCTGGGTGATGGGTTGCTAAAGCTCAATGCAGACCTGCTGAATAGTGAAAACCGATTCTTACAGGCGAGCAATAACGCATTTACTGAAACTGTCATCATACTTGAACATGAGCGAGATCAGGCAAGAGCAAGGTTGTCATCAGCCAGACATGAAAGAGAGAAAACAACGGCAGAGATCAAGCACCTGGAAAGCCAGTTATCGAAAAAGGAAAAACAGGCTGAAGCCGGGCTTATTCCAGGACAGGAAGTAATCGATAGTCGCTTTGTTTTGCAGTCAACTCGGAAAAAACTAAAAATCGTCGATGACAGCATTAACGAAGTAGAACTTAAGCTGGTCGAATCAGAAAAAAGGCTGGCGGCGGCAAGTATAGATCATCGCAGGCAGATATATAAAGAACTGGCGGAAGCTGAACAACAGTTATTGATGGCAAATCAGGCTCTGGGTCGTGCCAGAGAATATCAGGTATTAAAGTCGCCGGTAAATGGCATTGTTCAGCAATTATCGGTTCATACTATTGGTGCAGTGGTGAATCGAGCGCAAATCCTTATGGCTGTTATTCCGGTTGATACGGAACTTGAGATTGATGCAAAACTGCTCAATAAAGACATTGGTTTTGTCGCTGAAGATATCCCGGCAAAAATAAAAGTCGATGCTTTCGAATTTACTCGCTATGGAACTCTGGCGGGAACACTTCAATGGGTTGGGGCCGATGCCATCATAGATGAAGATTTGGGGCTGGTGTACCCCGCCAGGATTTCTCTTGAACAGAGGACGCTACCGAATGTTGTGAATGGGAAAGTGGCCAGTGTATTGCCAGGTATGAGTGTGAGTACAGATATTGTTATCGGCCAGCGTCGATTAATAGAATATTTCATTGGACCTTTGTTGCGTTACCGGGACGAAAGTTTAACGGAGCGTTAGAAACAACCGCCATGGTTAGTTATTCTTAGTATTGAGATGGAAATAAAAATGAACACAAAAACGAAAATGGGTACAGGTGCAGGTAATGCTAGCCGCCCGGAACTTGATGAGGCTTCTGTCAAGGGCGCCAGTGAGGTAGCAAAAAAGTTGCCATTGTTTGGTCATGTTGTGTGGCTTTATACACAATCGCCTGCCAGCCGATATTATTTTATACAAGATATGGAGTCGAGGGTTTTACCTGCACTGGTTCTTGATCAGTGCAAAGTATATTTACAAACCAGTGGCGGCAGTTTGCCAATTGCCTATGTCAGCTGGGCCTATCTAAGTCCCGATGCTGAAGAGAGATTTCTTGCGACACAAAGAATTGCTCCGAGCGACTGGAAATCCGGTGAAAACCTGTGGCTGATAGATGTGCTTGCCCCGTTTGGAGGTGAACAGGCAATATTAAAAGAGCTATTCAATGATGAATTAAAAAACAGGGAAGTGTTTTTGCTCTATCCATCTTCCGGGGGCGGCCTACAGAAAAAATCCCTTTCCGAATTGATAGGATCAGAAAGCGAAGCGGGTGCAGCGGCAGATCAAGACGAAAGAATAAAGCACTGAAATGATGAAAATTATTTACTTAACTGCAATGACTGCGGCATTGCTGTTCATTTCTGTGACAAATGCCTCTGCACTGGATTTGTTCGATATTTATCAGCATGCACTTAAAAACGATTCAAAGTATCAGCAGCAGGTGTATACCAATGAGGCAAACAGGGAACTGGTGCCGCAATCTCGTTCAAGCTTACTGCCGGACCTGAACGCTACCGGTGATTATGCCTGGCGCTCGGAAGAAAGAGACCAAATAGTCGAAGACGATGAGCAGCTTTCTACTGTTCATTCAGAGGGAAACTATAGCAGTCAGCGAGCACGCCTGGTTTTGTCGCAGGTACTTTTTGATCGAAGGGCCTGGCTGGAATTCAAACAGGCGCAGTCAACATTTCTGGTTTCTGAAAATCGACTCGAAGATGAATATCAGGCGATGGTTTTCAGGGTGATTCAGGCTTATTTCAATGCATTGAATAAAATCGACCTGGTCGAAGTGGGAATAAACGAGCTGGCTGCATTCCATGAACATCAGCTGCTAACGGAACAACGCTATAAAGAAAAGCTTGGTACTTTGACTGACGTGTTGGAATCCCAGTCACGATCTCTTTTTTCAGAGGCCAATTTGATTAGGGCCAGGGCAGAAAAAGAAAATGCAATGAATGAACTGGAAGAATTATCCGGTTTATCAAATATGGAAATAAACCCGCTGGTTAAATCCTATGAACCTGAAATATTGTCAGATAAAGATGACGAGACTTGGCATCAGGCAGGTAGCAATGGCGCGTTATCGATATTAATTGCCAGGCAGGAACTAAAATCAACTGAACTTGAGATAAAAAAGAATCGTTCAAAATTTCTACCGGATTTAAAGCTGGAGGCTAGCAGTTTTGTGGATGGAAACGAGCTGAATCCTGTGACAATTCAGAAAGATTTTCGGCGGGATGAGGTGGCAGTAAGACTTAATATTCCTCTCTTTAAAGGGCTAAGAACGCGTGCCGAAGTAAATGAGGCCATGCGACGTCTTGACGCTGCAAATGAATCACTGAAGGTAGCACAAAAAGATACAACCAAACGTGTCAGTAACGACCTGAACTCGGTAAAGGCCAGCTACCAGAGTTTCATCGCTTTAAAGGAATCCTATATGAAAAGCGATAAGGCACTGCAATTAAGAAAGCAGGGCTTTCTGGAAGGCCTGAGCTCCAACCTGGATTTGTTACGATCCTATCAGGATGTTTATAGAACCGAACGAGACTGGATCAATGCGAGTTATCGCTATATTCTTGATCGTGCGACTCTTTTCAGAGATGTGGGGGGGCTGTCAGAAGAGATTGTAGAGGCGATGAATTCTTTTGTAGAGTAAATGCCCAACCCCGATCCTGATGGAGAAACATCATCTGTACTAGTCCGCCCTAAACTCCCTAATAGCCGATACCGTCCACTGTGATGGTTCGGCCAATATTAAAATGACCGAACCCATATAAACTTCCACCGCATAATCAGAACAAAATGGCATTCAAAAATTCATTGGTCCTGGCATCCTTGATCCGGAGTATCAATTGATCCGGGTTATTGATTATCCGGCCCAGAACACCGAGTTCGGCGGAACCATTGCCGTTGATGTCTGGATACACCGCAGCATCTAGCGGCTGGTCCTTCACGCCATACCAGATGTTTTTGGTCAGCTCACCTCCGGTTACATCCCGTAGCTCGATCTTTACCTGACCGTTATCGGGACGGCGGGACATCAACCCAAGCTCCTGCTCGCCGTCGTTGTCGGTATCCGGCACTACCAGCAGTTTTTGTGGCGTGAAATTAGGGTCAAATCCGATGTTGCGTATGTATTTGCCGGTACCGGCATCCCTGACCAGCACATTCACCACACCCCCACCTTTCAGTACCGCCAGCTCGGGTGTACCGTTGTTGTTCACGTCCTCCAGCACCTCGAGCTGTTTCACTTCAAAGTTCTGGCCGAACCAGACGTTGCGCAACAATTGCTTGCTCTCCATGTCGCGGATCTCAACCCGATTGTATATTTGCGGATCAGTGGAGTCCTGCAACACCGCCAGATCCAATGCTCCAGTACCCCCGACATTCGGCAGCACCACCAGGTCCTTAGGATTGAAGTTGGGGTTAAAGTAGACCGCTTTAATCCAGCTACCGCTTAGTGCGTCCCGAATCTCCACCCGAGTACTGCCGGCCTTCTTCTGTAGTACGGCCAACTCCGGGATCTGATTGCCGTTTTGATCCGGCACAATCGCCAGATCAATAGGCATGTAGTCCGGTGAGAAGGTCGCCGCACCGAGGAATTCTCCGGTCAGGGAATCACGTACCTCAGTCTTAGTTGAGCCTTCTGCCAGCAGCACCAGCTCCGTGGCACCGTTGTTGTTGATGTCCTGCATCACTTCCACGCCCACAGGACGTAATGCAGTGCTGAACTGGAACGTATTGATGGTTGAGCTGTTGAGTTTCTTGACCGTGACATCGGTCTGTTCCACGACAGCAGAATCCTGTCTGCTGTCACCCGTGATATCGCCGAGAGATTTGAGGCTAACAAATACGGCCGGCGCAACCGCTGCGAGCCCCCATATCGCGTCCCCGGCCACAGTACCAAGAAATGAATACTCAATGGGCACTCCACCTTCTGTGGTATCGATGCGCCACAAGTCATTTGTGGAAAACTCGACTTGGTAAAGACTATCGTCAACCAAACTATACGCCATCTGGCCTGCTTTGTAGGCTCCCAAGTTGGAATCAGACCCATCGGATAAATCGATAGCATAGAACGCTGGAGTTTGCCCCCAGAAGGGCGCCGGTAATCCCTGAGAGTGCAGAACATCGTTCTGAGAGTCCCATGCCATCTGATTGTTATCGATGTTCGTTTGCACCAGCAAGGATAGCGATCCGTTGCTCCCTACATGGTACAAAACTGTTTCCTGGTTTGTATGATTGTTCGATTGCGCGATAACCAATCCTGTGACATCCGCGTTGTCAACGTATTCGAGCCCCGACATGCCCTGACCCTGCTGAATGAAAACCGGATCCGTCACGCCGGTGGAGATATCGATCTTAATCAACCAGTATGGACCGAAACCTGTTCTGTGGCACAACGCGTAAAGCGTATCTGGTGTTCCCGGATCCCAAGTCAACCCGAATGCGCATTGGTTTGCCGTCGGCGGCAAATTAGTAAGAGGTGCCACCACCTCCACAGCGCTCGGGTTGATTGTGTCGAACTTCACCAGTTGTTGCGTTGAGGTTACACCGTAAAGGGTAACCGCACTTGCCGAATTAATTAACAGCGCGAACCCAAATGCGAATAATACTTGCAATTTTCTCATGATACATCACCTTTTTTGCATACCTGAGTTTGAACACATAAGAAATTATTTTTCTTTGTCCTTAATCAATTAATAGAATATCACTGCTCCCATGATAAAAATATGACGTGGATCAATGCAATTGTCAGAAAAGCATTTGTGATTAACAAGATGGCTCTGTGATTGATGATGCTGAACTTCTCGGTTTGGGTCGAAGTGAGAAGATTTCCTAAATCTGAAAATGACTGCTTTGGACAGTAATAAGGCGTTTATTCGTTATCTGTTTTAATCAGCCATGCCTCGAAGACAACCAGGTTAAGGAGTCGACGCAGCTAAATGAAGGTCGGCTATGGGGTGTGAGCGATTGTTCGTCTTGACCGATTGAAACCGCAGTCGGTAGCCAACCTTTACGCTCATCTCTAACTCAGCCTCACCTGAACGGCAGTAAATGGTCAGGAACAAGCACTCATATCTGCTTGTACGGATTATCGTACAGGCACGCCGGCGATATAAGGATGGATAAATACCACCACGACAATCACGATTACGCTGATGGCCAGCCCCCTGAATTCCCTTCCCCAGGTCGGTGACGCAGGCTTAACCCATACGCCTTCGCGGCGGTTGATGAGAATGATCTCCAGTAGTGCCCACGCGCCCAGCCAGCTGAACAGCAGGATGGAACGGCTGTCGCCGTTCAGTAGCAGGTGCGCGACGGCCCAGGTCATGACACCTGTCAGCTGCGGGTGACGAACGATACGCTTGATGCGGCTCGGGTACTGCGCAGCGCCCATCACAATGAATGCTGCAACTATCAAGAACATGGCAACATGCTTGAATGCTGAAGGCAGCAAATAGGCATGATTCGGAATTGTATGACGCCAGCCAAACACAATCAGCACGACAGACAGCACGATTAGCAAGGCGAATAACCCCTTGTAACCATTCTCTCCAATCCGCCCGACCAGGGAGTGCCGGAGCCCTGGTGCCAGTGCAGGGAAAAGGTGTACGACAGACCACAGCATCAAACCGGCTATCATTAATTCCATCTCTACTCCTCGCTAATCTGTTGAATAAGGTTTGCGGTTCTGCATACTGTCAATGCGGAACATCGTACTGCTACTCTTTTGCTTGACCCAGAATAATAGAAATATTTTCTGATTCTGGGAATGCGAAGGACGCTTTGTAAAAAGATGGAGGACCGAAGGTTCCTTTTACATTATTCGAGAAACCAACCGGTTCTGAAGGAATCCCTAAGAATCCTGTATTCAACTTGCCGTTCCCATCTTCGTCGTAAACGACACTGACAGCATACATACCAGCCTTAAGTTCACTGAATACAAACTGTGCCTCGCCAGCATCATCTATAGGCAGAACATGTTTAAGAACTGGCTCTTTCAAATAGTTGTCAGTTGATGAAAATAATGAGGCGATAACCTGACCTGTACTGGCTTTAGCTCCTACTACTAGAACAGTTAACTTATGAGGATATTGCTCTGCAGATAATTCGAGTGAGTATAAAAAGAACAGCGCGATAAACAACCACTGCAAATTAATTGTCCTCATACAATTTGTTCCGTATTTCAGTTAGGCGCAAGTATGTTTGATACCTGATTATGAAGCCTTCAAAAATTAGTCTTACCAAAAGTGGGCCAAATATGAGAGACATTATCCAGGCCCAATTGTCGTGTGTGTAAAGCCACCACGTACCGTATAGGGTTCCAGCAATTCCACACCAGAACAAAAATTGTAATGCAACTGGCATCAAAAACTTCCTGAACTGAACGTATTCTTTTATGTTCTGCAAGACTTCGTCCTGAAATTTAACTATAAGTAGTGAAACAAAATGTCTTGTTGAAATCTGACATTTAGGCTCCGTATGTTTTAGTGTCTGTATATACGATTATACAGAGATCAACTGGATGTGTATCTCCACCCAATATCTAGATTCAATGTTTCACACAGGCCGGGCCAATAACGGACACGTCTAGTTAACTGACCCTGTATGCGAGATAAGCAAGAGTTAATAATAAAACGAAAAGAATGATTTGTATAATAATCAAAAGATTCTGCCGTCGTTTGCCTTGATATACTGTTGTAGTGTTGTGAAAAGCAATTAAATCCATAATTTCTAAAATGGAGTTGTTACTATTTAAAGCCTTAGTGATTATTTTTAGTGATTTTTCCATGGTGAATATCTACTTACGACGCAGAAGGGGCTTGTGGGTCTGCCTGATTATCAACGCACCACAGTAATACTTGAGTTAAATGCTTTGTTGAATGCAAACTATTAATAAGAGTAGTATTCCACTATTAAGTACAGAAAATTAAGTACAGCTATCCAGATTACAAACATAAAGGTGAGCCAAATGGCAGATAAGAAATCTAATGACAGCCGTCGTAAATTACTAAAATCCATTGCTGCAGGTAGCGGCGTAATCGTAGCGGGTAAAAGTTTACCTGAATCATGGAGCCGGCCAATCGTAGATTCTGTGATATTGCCCGTGCATGCGCAGACGAGTGGAGGCCCGTTTGCAGGTAATGCAACTACCACAACACCTACACTCGGTACCGATTCAGTCTTTGCGCAGGCTGCTGATGCGCTGATTCCGCAGGCCAGGGCAAACGGAGTTATACTGCCGCCTTACGTCTGCGTTGAACCAGATGGAAGTTTAAACAAGGCGTTGGTTAAGCTCTATTATGATGCCTCTCTGTATACCTTCGAGGATGTCCCGGTTAGTGGATTTAGTTGCAGTTATACAAGATCATCTCTGTGTGATGCGAATGCAGGCGACCTGCTTAGAGGGTTTGGCCTGATCAAAGATGCTCATGCTGTTGCTGACGAAATTTGTTGCTACCTTGATAGTGTGAACGGTACCGGGGTCGGGCGAATCGTATTTACAGAAGGCGCTATTACCGTAAACTTTGCCATTGGCCCGGATTCGTGCAACCCTCCGAACCCTTGTCTTGATTAGTGGAAGAGATAGTGGAATTTGTAAATTACTACTATCCCCCCATTAGACTTTCATCTTTCGTCTTTAATAGTTGATCCTAAATAATCAGCAATACGCGTTTCGAGCCAGTAGCTATTGCTGATACAAGCGGGTCGATAGAAGCCAACATGCCCGCCATTCGGGCTAAGCTCTAATTTGATTAACTGGTTTCCATCAATATTGACTGGAATCACGCGGCTATCCATGAACGGATCATCCAGTGCGTGCAGTAAAAGTGCTGGGATCTGGATTTTATCCAGGTGCGGGTAGCTGCTTGCCCGATTGTAGTAGTCATCAGCATTTTTATAGCCGTGCAGGGGGGCGGTCAGCTGGCCGTCAAAGTCGTAGAAGCTTTTTATGTCTTTAATGTCTGCGACATTCAGATTAAGGATACCCAGCTGGATTTTCTTCAGTACTTTGTTTTTTAAGCTGCGCAGCAGGCGCCAGCGATAGAGCCTGCTGAAGAAGCGGTTGTTATCTAATGTGGTTGAGGCGACTGCCAGCTTGTAGGGGACGGAAACGGCGATAGCGGCCTTCAATGGGTTTTTCTTGCCTGTTTCTGCGCACCACTTTAACAGGACATTGCCGCCAAGCGAGTAGCCGATGGCATGCAAGGCTGAATCGGGGAAGCGTTCACTTAGTAAAGTGACAACTTCTCCCAGGTCATCTGTTGCCCCAGAGTGGTAGCTTCTTGGCAGGCGGTTTATATCTCCGCTGCAGCCTCGAAAGTTTACTGCCGCACATCTGTAACCCAGATTGAGTAGCGAATTGACCATGCCACGGATATACGGCGAATTAGAGCTGCCTTCCAGGCCGTGGAATAAAATAACGAGAGGCGTTTTGAGTTTGTTGCTGCCACACCAGTCGATGTCGATGAAATCGCCATCACGCAGTTCTATGCGTTCCCGTGTGTAGGCTGGCTTTGGAACGTAGCGAAATAGAGCAGGCCAGATGGTCTGGAAATGGGGGTTACGAAAAAACCATGCCGTTTTAAATAGCATGGTGTTCGTGGACTTCTGTCTGCTAATCAGGCGCGCTGTTTTTCGCGAATCTCATCCAGTGTCTTGCAATCAATACACATGGTCGCTGTTGGACGTGCTTCCAGGCGCTGAATACCGATCTCTACACCGCAGGAATCGCAGTAACCGTAGTCTGAGGTTTCGATGAAATCCAGTGATTCATCGATCTTCTTGATCAGCTTGCGCTCGCGGTCACGGCTGCGCAGTTCCAGCGAGATGTCTGTCTCCTGACTGGCACGATCATTCGGGTCAGGATGATTTTCCGTTTCATCCTGCATTGAGTGTACTGTGCGCGAGACTTCATCCAGCAGTTCCTGCCGCCAGGCGGTCAGAATATTGCGAAAATGTTCGTGTTGTTTCGGGCCCATATAATCTTCGCCCTTTTTAGCAACATAGGGCTCAATTCCATGAATCAGTGTGTCTTTAGGTTGAGTTTTTTTGCTGGCCGCCATGTAGCATCTCCTGCCATAATCTGTTGAATTTTTAACGACGCGAACATATAGCAGACTTCTAGGGTCCGTTGCAACAAGGATTCTCTTATAAAAAGGTGAAAAAAATTCTATGTCATTGAAAGCATTGATATTTGATGTGGACGGTACTTTGGCCGATACCGAATTGAATGGCCATCGTGTTGCCTACAACCGGGCGTTTAAAAAGCTGGGAGTCCCCTGGCACTGGTCCGAGACCACCTACGGCGAAATATTAACCGTAAGTGGCGGTAAAGAACGAATGCGGTATTTCGTTGATAATTATCAGCCGGATATACCTTCGGGCACACCTTTAGATGAGTTAATTAACACGATCTACACTACCAAGACGCAGATATTCAAGGAGATGTTATTAACCGGACTGATACCTTTACGCAGCGGTGTTGAGAGGTTATTTAACGAGGCACGCCAGGCGGGAATTCGCCTGGCCATTGCGACAACAACCGCGCCTTCAAATGTAAAATACATACTGAGCAGTAATCTTGGTGAAGAATCGCTGGACTGGTTCGACATCATTGCCGCCGGGGACATTGTCCCGAATAAGAAGCCGTCAGCCGAGATTTATCAGCTGGTGCTGGATGAAATGGGCTGGCAGGCAAATGAATGCGTCGCATTCGAGGATTCCGAAAATGGCTGCCTGTCTGCCAGAGGCGCAAAGCTGCCAACCATTATCACCGTGACGGCCTATACGCGCGATGAGCCGTTTATTGGCGCAGATCTGGTACTTGACCAGTTTGGTGATGAAAATCATGCAGCAAGCGTGATAAATGATCCAGCTGGCACATTTAACGGGCAAATGCTGACTGTTGAATACCTGATAAATAAGTACCGCTGAATGTCGCTTAAAATGGCCCTCAGGGCGAGGGCGATAGAGCCCTTCCATGTGATGAGAATCCTGGCGCAGGCACGGGAGCTGGAAGCTCAGGGCCGTTCAATCATCCATATGGAGATTGGTGAGCCGGATTTCCCGTCACCCGATCCGGTGATTGAAGCTGGCAAGCAGGCGCTTGATAAAAAACTCACCCACTATACGACGGCTAATGGCCTACCGGAGCTGAGACAGGCAATTGCCGATCAGTATCATCCGGGTTCGAATCTGCATGCTGACAGAATCCTGGTCACCCCCGGTTCATCCGGTGCCCTGCAGCTGGTAATGGCCATGCTGTTAAACAGCGGTGATGGCATCATGCTGGCTGATCCAGGTTATCCCTGCAATCGCCACATTGCCAGCTTGTTTAATGCAGAAATACAAGCTGTTGCGGTGGATGAATCAACGGATTATCAATTGACGGCTGAACTGGTTGAAAAACACTGGCAGCGAAATACTAAGGTAGTCCTGATAGCCAGCCCTTCAAACCCGACGGGCACCTTAATCTCAAACGAACAACTGTCTGCCATCTATCATCTTGTCGAGGAGAAAGAGGGCGCTCTGGTTGTGGACGAGATTTATCACGGGCTGGTTTATGATGAAAAGCCGGACAGTGCATTGAATACCGGGGAACAGGTGTTTGTTATCAATAGCTTTTCAAAATACTACGGCATGACCGGCTGGCGAGTCGGCTGGCTGGTGGTACCGGAGGATTTCATCGAAGTAGCAAATCGTCTGGCTCAGAACATGTTCCTTGCCGCACCGACCATGTCTCAATATGCTGCACTTGCAGCTTTGGGGCAGGAGACTGATGAAGAACTGACCCGACGTCGTGATGTTTTTAATGAGCGCAGAGATATGCTGCTGCCGCTGATAGAGACGGCAGGCTTTAAAGTTAGAACAAAACCGGCAGGGGCTTTTTATATCTACGCAGACTGCAGCGAATTCAGTAATGACTCAATGGCCTTATGCGACGCACTTTTGCAGCAGGCGGGTGTGGCTATTACTCCTGGTGCTGATTTTGGTTCCCATAAAAGCAATGTTCACGTCAGGTTTTCCTATGCTAACACCATTGAGAATTTGCAGGAGGGGATGAGGCGTATCCAGAAATGGATCAGTGATAATCCGCGATGAATCAGTGATGCTGCTTAAAAACGATACCTGTGTACCGTCTCCCTGCATCGATAGATGCTGCCTCAATGACGACGATGTCTGCATGGGGTGCTTTCGGTCGTTACAGGAGATCCTGGATTGGGGCGAAGCAGGTTCACAGGCGCGACTGAAAATATTGAAAATGGCAGAACAAAGAAAAATACCAGATGGCCAGAGACGCAGGTCTTGATGGTGACGTTATTTGATGTGCATGAGCGTAGCCCCCGTAGCGATTGCTTCATACTTACGACTTCACATCTCTTATAGTATTTGACAGCTTCCGCATCGGTCAGTATCGTTCACTGTTTTGTCGTTACAGACAGTCCGGCACTTTAGCAGAATAAAATGGAACAATTTGCCCGTATCAAAAGACTTCCCCCCTATGTGTTTAATATCGTTAATGCCCTGAAGGCAGAGGCGAGGCAGCGGGGTGAGGATATTATTGATTTTGGCATGGGGAATCCTGATCAGCCGACACCGCAGATTATCGTCGACAAGTTGTGTGAAGCTGCCCGGCGACCGGATACGCATCGCTACTCCCTCTCCAGAGGCATACCCCGCCTACGCAAAGCCATTTGCGACTGGTACAAGCGTAAATATGATGTCGATCTGGACATGGAAAGCGAGGCAATCGTTACCATCGGTTCTAAAGAAGGGCTGGCGCATCTGGCTCTGGCGACAGTCGAGGCCGGCGATGCGGTACTGGTGCCTAACCCCAGCTATCCGATCCATCCTTACGGTTTTGTCATTGCCGGCGCGGATATACGCCATGTACCAATGATTAAAGGCAGTGATTTTTTTGCTGAAATAGAAAATGCGATCAAAAATTCCTGGCCAAAACCCAAGATGCTGGTGATCAACTTTCCGGGCAATCCAACTACACAATGTGTCGAGCTGGATTTTCTTGCCCGTGTCGTGGCAATAGCCAAAGAGCACAACATATGGGTAGTGCATGACGTGGCCTATGCGGATATCGTTTTTGATGGTTACAAAGCACCTTCTATTCTCCAGGTGCCGGGGGCCAAAGATATTGCTGTCGAATTCTACAGCCTG
>JBLYYR010000122.1:0-5264 GCA_048550195.1 Arenicellales bacterium | reverse complement strand
GATACCGATTAGACGGCTGACGAACCTGAAGGAAAATGCTCCATTGACTATGCGCCTGGCTTTAGCTAGCAATGGAAAAAGATTCTATGCAGAATTTCAGATTGACCCGGCTGGACCCTGGGGTGTTGATTAGTGGAAATTGAGCTACAGGAGATAAGAGACTTTATTGCCGAGGTTCCGCCATTTGACCTGCTGCCTACTGATGAATTGAATCAGCTGGTTCGGCATCTGGGCATTCGCTACCTGCGTCGCGGCAAGTCTTTACCTCGGCAGCAGGAAAGCTTGGAAATATTTTATATCATCCGCAGTGGCACAATATCACTCTATACTTCCGAAGAGATGATTCTCGGTAAATTGGCCGAAGGTGATATTTTTGCCTCATTTTGTATGGCTGATGATGATAAGAATACGCATACGAAAGTAACAGAAGACACACTGGTGTACAGTATTCCCTGCACGACGCTATTTGCGCTTACAGAAAATATCCCCGAGATAAAAGCATTCATCCAGCATTCCCCGCACCGGCGTTTGAAGGCTGCGATAAAAACTTCTCAGCTAAAAGCATCACAGACGGCAACTTTAATGAACACGCCGCTGGAAATATTGCTCAGCGGAGTGGTAGTTGATATTGATATTAATTCTTCTATTCATGAGGCATCACTGAAAATGACCGGTCAGGGTGTTTCGTCGTTGCTAGTCATCGATAATGGAAGCCTGGCAGGAATAATCACCGACAGGGACATTCGTGCGCGTTGTGTAGCTGAAAAACTGGCAATAGAGTCATCAGTTAAGAAGATAATGACACATGACCCCGTTCATGTCAGCAGTGATACTCTTGCTTTTGATGCATTAATGCTGATGACGAAAAAAAACATTCATCATCTTCCTGTTGTAGATGAAGGTCAGGTATGCGGCATAATTAGCGCGACGGATTTGATGCGCCATGAAGGGAAAAATGCGGTTCATATTTCGCGCTTGATCCATAAGGCGGAAACGGTTGAAGTTCTGGCTGAGATCAGCCAGACCATTCCAGGACTGCAGCAGCAACTGGTAAGTCTGGGTGGGTCAGCTGAACATGTTGGTAAGGCAATCACGGCTGTTAGCGATGCAATTACCCGTAGACTGATAGAAATGGCAGAAGAAAAATTTGGCCCGTCACCGGTTCCTTATGCCTGGATCGCTGCCGGTTCACAGGCGCGCTTCGAGCAGTCCTCGCATTCTGATCAGGATAATGGCCTGATCATCTCAAATGATATGAAAGAGGAGGATGCGGCATGGTTTACCAAGCTGGCAGATTTTGTCTGCGATGGACTGGATGCCTGTGGCTTTATTTATTGCCCCGGTGATGCGATGGCAAAGAATCCACAATGGCGACAGATACAAAGTATATGGACCGGATATTTTAAAAAATGGATTAACACTCCGGAACCAAAGGCCCTGATGCTGTCGAGCATATTTTTTGACGTGCGTGCCGTGCATGGCGAAAAAAAACTGTTACGTGATATACAAAAGAAAATATTACCACTGACAAAGCATAATCAACTTTTTCTTGCTCATATGACAGCAAACTCATTGCAGCACAGAACACCCTTAGGCTTTTTTCGGGACTTTGTTCTGGTTGATGATGGTGAACACAAACATACGCTTGATTTGAAGCATAACGGTATCGTTCCAATTATTGATCTTGCAAGAATTTATGCCCTTGCTGAAGGGCTGAAAACTGCCAACACAATCGCAAGATTGAAAAAAGCAGCCGGTAGCCCGTCACTAAGTCATGATGGTGCGGCGAATTTACTCGATGCGTTTGAATTTATCAGTGATTTGAGGATAGAGCATCAGGCTGATCAAATAAGGAACGGTGATGTGGCTGATAATTTTTTATCACCAAAATCTCTGTCACGATTACAGCGAGAACATCTTAAAGACGCATTCAAGGTGGTGCAGACTATGCAGGAGTTCCTCTCTCAGCGTTATCACGCCGGGCATATTTAATCAGAGGCTCCTTAAGAGAGGCTAAATATATGCTCGACTTTCTTTTTAGCGCAGATACTCGAAGAAAGAAGTTACTCGAATGTTCACCAGAAGGTCCGCTAAAGCAATATCTTTCTATACCAATACATAATCTAAAGAGTGATATCCATGCGGTACCTCTGCTAGCGCTGGATTTTGAAACAAGTGGTCTGAATGGGTCGGAAGACAGTATATTAAGTATCGGTTATGTGGCTATTGATAGTGGAGAAATAAAGCTCTCTACAGCATGCCATCAGTTAATTAAAAGTAATACGGCATTACCTGAGAAAAGTGTCGTTATACATAGGATTACTGATGACGCAGCCGCCGCTGGTGAGCCGTTGGAAGACGTAATGGGAGAACTACTTCAGGCACTGTCAGGAAGGATCATGGTGGCACACAACGCAAAAATTGAAACTACATTTTTATCGCAGGCCTGTCAAAAACTCTATGGTATGAGTCCGCGCTTCCTCGCAATAGATACCATGGCGATAGCGAAGCGCTGGATGGAAAGGCGGGATAAGGAGATTGGGCAAGGTGATCTTCGTCTGTTTAACTTACGCAAGCGTTATGGTCTTCCTATGTATCAGGCACATAATGCATTAAGTGATGCGATTGCCACAGCGGAATTGCTGCAGGCGCAGATAGCGCATATGGATAGCAACAGGAAGCTGCCGTTAAAGCAGTTTATAAAGTAAAAATATGTTTTCAGTTTTCGGTTTTCAGTTGATAATGGCAGGCTACTGATTCACTATTTGACTGAACACTGAAATAAACAGGAGTAAACCATGTCTGAATCCAAAATCTACCCGGTGCCGAGTGAATTTGCAAAAAATGCGCATATCAACAACGAGCGCTATGAGACCATGTACAAGCAGTCTATTGAAGATCCCGATGCTTTCTGGGCAGAACAGGCTGAGCAGTTTCTTGACTGGACCAAGACCTGGGACAGGGTGCAGGACTGGGATTTCAGGACTGGAAAAATAAAATGGTTTGAAGGCGGTAAGCTAAATGTGTCCTATAACTGTCTGGATCGTCACCTCGACACACGTGGTGACCAGGTGGCAGTGCTCTGGGAAGGCGATGACCCGCAGGTGGATAAAAAAATTACCTACCGTGAATTGCACGAAGAAGTCTGCAAGTTTTCCAATGTATTGAAGGGACGCGGCGTTAACAAAGGCGACCGCGTTTGTATTTATATGCCGATGGTGACTGAGGCAGCCGTTGCAATGCTGGCCTGTACCCGAATAGGCGCAGTACATTCGATTGTTTTTGGCGGTTTCTCACCCGATTCACTGCGCGACCGCATATTGGATTCTGACTGCCAGACCCTGATTACTGCCGATGAAGGTGTGCGTGGCGGCAAGGCCGTAGATTTAAAGACGAATGCAGACAAGGCTCTGGCAGATTGCCCGAATGTGCATACCTGCGTGGTTATTCGACGTACCGGTGGTGATGTGAACTGGCAGGATGGCAGAGATGTCTGGTATGACGAGTTAATGGCTGATGCATCGGCTGATTGTCCACCGGAGGAGATGGATGCAGAAGATCCTCTATTCATTCTTTATACCTCGGGGTCTACGGGTAAACCAAAAGGCGTGTTGCATACAACAGGCGGTTATTTACTGTTTGCTGCTATGACGCATAAGTATGTGTTTGACTACCATGATGGTGATATCTACTGGTGTACCGCCGATGTCGGCTGGGTAACCGGGCATACCTATATCGTTTATGGGCCGTTAGCTAACGGTGCCACGACGCTGATGTTTGAAGGTATCCCCACTTATCCTGATGCCTCCCGTTTCTGGCAGGTGATCGACAAGCACCAGGTCAACCAGTTCTATACGGCACCCACAGCCATACGCGCCTTGATGCGCTCCGGTGAGGAGCCTGTAAAGAAGACCTCTCGCAGTAGTTTAAAGCTGTTGGGCACGGTAGGCGAACCGATCAACCCGGAGGCCTGGGAGTGGTATTACCGAGTAGTGGGTGATGCCCGCTGTCCAATTGTTGACACCTGGTGGCAGACTGAAACCGGTGGCCATATGATTACACCTTTGCCGGGCGCGACGGACCTGAAACCAGGCTCGGCATCAAAGCCTTTTTTCGGAGTACAGCCTGCCATTGTTGATGAACAGGGCAATGAACTGGAAGGTGAATGTTCGGGTAACCTGATAATAAAAGCACCGTGGCCGGGCATGATGCGTACTCTCTATGGTGATCATCAGCGCTTTATCGATACCTATTTCACAACCTATCCGGGGAATTACTTCACCGGTGACGGCTGCCGCCGGGATGCCGATGGTTATTACTGGATCACCGGTCGCGTCGATGATGTACTGAATGTTTCCGGGCATCGACTGGGAACAGCCGAGATAGAATCGGCGCTGGTGTTGCACAATAGTGTTGCTGAAGCAGCGGTCGTGGGTTACCCGCATGATATCAAAGGGCAGGGTATATATGCCTATGTGACCTTGATGGCAGGGGTTGATGAGTCAGATGAACTCAGCATGGAGCTGGTGAAGTTTGTACGTAGTGAGATAGGTCCCATTGCAACGATTGATATATTGCAGTGGGCGCCGGGGCTGCCGAAGACGCGATCTGGTAAAATCATGCGCCGCATCTTGCGTAAGGTTGCCGAGAACGATATTGCCAGTGTAGGTGATACATCGACCCTGGCGGACCCAGCTGTTGTGGATCATCTGGTGGAAAATCGGGCGAATAAATAACTGCATATGAAAGACGCGGGACAAAGGATGAAGGATTTAAGATATCGGTAGATGGTACCCTGTCTGTTTTTCCCTTAGTCCCGTGTTTTTTTTATCTAAAAAACATTGCGCCGAGCGACGCCCCGCAGGTTATTATCCGATAAATACGCAGTAAACCTGCATTTCACAAGCCTTACTTGACCTGCCCTGCACATTCCATTATCGTGACCTCTTTATCAGCTGGGGGTGCCCGATTTAGATATTGGGCTGAGAGCATACCCTTTGAACCTGATCCAGCCTGCTGTTGCGGTCTGGCGTAGGGAAGCTAGCCTTCCGCCGCTTGTCCTCTCCCAGCTATTTTTTTGTGTAGTGTTACATATTAATCGTCAAAAAATATGAAACACTGCACTAGTGAGGAACTACCATGAGCGCAAAACCTGAAGACTTCCTGAGCAGTACCGCTAGCGTCGATGAAGCATCTGTTGCCGCCTTTCCCGGATCCAGAAAAATCTATGTCGTGGGCTCACGCCCGGATATTCGTGTACCCAT
>JBLYYR010000121.1:0-2830 GCA_048550195.1 Arenicellales bacterium | reverse complement strand
TCGGCCCTACAGAGGAAAAGCCGCCTTAACTTAGTGCCATTCAAGTGTCAGCCTACTTCTCCATGAAGTTATCGGATCTATCGTCACGGGGAACATACTGTCACAGACACGACTCTCGCTACATATTCACGCATTATAGTGCGATCTTTTCAACATAAATGCCTGTGTACATCCGCCGCTGAATCTGGCACCCTTTATTGACCGCACCTGGAGGGGAGGGTTTGCATGAATGGACTCGCAGCCATGATTGTGGCACGGGAGAACGTGCATTGAGTACAAATGATGACTTATTACGGCGCCGCCTTCGCCATCTAAATATAACCGTTGAGCACGCCACACGTGCTGTCTGGGTAGAATTCAAGTATGCCACAGATCGTCCCTGTTGCTCACCAGCGCTCCTGAAGGATTTGCAGGCAGTTCAACATACAATCCGGCAAACCGCCCAAGCTGGATACCAGCAAAAGCTGCCAGACAGGCTCCTGTTTCAGGTTTTAGCATCTTCTGATAAACGCGCCTTTAACCTGGGCGGCGACCTAAATTATTTCATTGAATTGATAGAGGCTGGTGACAGAGAAAATTTACTGAGATATGCAAAAACATGCATCGATATTCAGTTTTCCTCAGTTACGCACTATGACATCCCCTTTACCACCATTTCCCTGGTGCAGGGCGAAGCATTGGGCGGCGGGTTTGAAGCCGCTTTATCGAATAACGTGCTGGTAGCCGAAGAATCTGCACGTTTCGGTTTCCCCGAAATCACATTTGGCATGTTTCCAGGGATGGGCGCAATTTCACTGTTAACCCGCAAGATTTCGCCGGCGATGGCACGCCGGATGATTATGGATCGCAGAGTGCATACGGCCAAGGAACTTTATGATATGGGAGTGGTGGACGTTCTGGCTGCTGATGGTGAAGGCCGTGAAGCCGTTCTTAACTACATGCAACGCCATAGTGCAATAGCACCTGGTTTACACGGCTTCCAGGCAGCGGTCGACCGTGCCATGCCTGTCTCATATGAAGAACTATATGACATCGTCGAGCACTGGGTTGATGCAGCACTGCAACTGAGTGAAAAGAATCGGCGACTTATGTCATATTTTGCCCGCGCACAATCTAAACGCCAGTCTAGTCTGCCCATAAAAGAGAGGCGACATAAAGGAATACATACATCATGAACTTGAACTCCGCCTTACTGATTGGCTAAGTGTCAATAAAAACAAGCCTTGCTAACCTGCCTCCCGTTGAAATACATAGTGAGCATTACCATATATTTCACCATCCAGCGGAGCAAACAATACCGCTTTGCATAATACAAAATACTCGTTCCAGTATTTTACAGCTGCCGAACCAAGCACCTCGGGATACAATTCCGCGATATGCTCCCAGTACTGACGATGCCATTCATCCACCGTTCTCCAGTAGTTCATGCCATTGATAAACCACTGACCTACCATCTCCATGTTTTCAGCTGCCTGCGGCAGAACATCGTAGGGCCAGATGCGGCCGCCTGGAAAGTATCTTCATATCATTGTGTGATCTGAATTCATATGCTGTGGAAACGCAGGTTTTGAAACTATCAAGTGCAAAAAGCAGCGGCCGCCAGGATGCAAATAGTCGTGTACCTTGCGAAACGCTGCCTTCAGATCCGATATATGCTCAAAAACGCCCACGGCAAAAACAAGATCAAACGGTTCTAAATCCACATCCCGCCAGGCAAGTTGCTCAAAGGTCTTTTCTAACAGCTTGATCCGATCGTTCGGGATGACGTTATCTGGATTGGCTATACATCGACGTATGTAATCAGCTTGCACCCCGCTTGGCGTCACACTAACGAGGTCAAGTTCCGGATTGTGTTCGAAAAGCCATGTTTCCAGCGGGCCGAATCCGCAACCGATATTCAGTATACGTTCCGTGCCCTGCAACCCAATCCGCTCGGCGGCCAGCGCAAACTTTTGCGCCTGTGCATGTTGCAATGACGCCTTACTCTTTCGCACGCTGTCCGGATCTTCTCCATACCACGCCATGGTATAGGCCATATAATGACGATCGAGAAAGCTCCTAAATAATACTAGTGATTCATCATAATGCTCTTTCATCAGGCTTTCAGTCTTTTCCGACATCTGACGGGATTCGTCTGCCTGTTTAAGCACCTGTTCCGTTCCGCAACCGGAATTGAATACTTTGTATTCACGAGCAAAATACCTCGTTAGATGCCTCTCATAGCGACTCAGCTCTTCCGAG
The DNA here is from genome assembly GCA_048550195.1 of Arenicellales bacterium. GTDB lineage: Bacteria > Pseudomonadota > Gammaproteobacteria > BMS3Bbin11 > BMS3Bbin11 > BMS3Bbin11. The sequence goes on along the minus strand of JBLYYR010000121.1, from coordinate 589 downwards.
CCCCAGGCAAATATTCCCTGTTTCGCTAGCTGTTGTACTGGATCTGCCATAATCCTTGCTAGTTTATCTCAAAATTAATCGCTAACCGACCGACAATAGTGATGGCTCAAGTAGATTGGGGCTGGCAACAATTTTTATTGTTGTACCAGCTATAACGCTTGTGCAATCGTGAAGAACTGCTTTTATCGCGCTTCATTCGACGATGAAAAAGATCATTTGCTCACATTTCTCCGAACGCCTTCATAGTTCTTGAGTTTTTCCTGCAACACCTGAAGCGCAGTATCAGTGGCTTGTTGTATAGTCTGTACCTGACTGATACCGCTGCGCTCGAACACCTCCTGATCCATGGCTTGCGCCTCAATTGTAAGCTCAGTCAACTGATAAAACCCCAGATACATGGCCGCCCCTTTCAGAGCATGGGCGGAATCTCTGAAAGCCAGCCAGTCTCGGCTCGCTACTGCAAGCTCAAGACCCCGGATATCCCGTTTAGCGTCGTTTTGGAAATTGACAATAATATCATGCATAAAATTATTGTCCTCGCCAGCCAGAAGTTTGAGTTTGTCCAATTCTTCATCGTCAACAACCGGGA
>JBLYYR010000120.1:0-3331 GCA_048550195.1 Arenicellales bacterium | reverse complement strand
GCTCCTTTAACTGGCGGTATCTGTTGCGGCTGGTCGAACTCACGCGGCGTGAGAAGGTTGACCTGATACAGTCCCACTTGCTGGGGTCCAATGTGTACTGTTCACTGGCCGGTTTGATTACCCGCAGGCCTGTCGTTGCGACCTTCCATGGCACGGTTGATATTGATAACGTCGAAAAGCTTGGCGGCCTGAAATTTGGCCTGATCAATACGGGTGCCTCCTGTGTTGTCGCCGTCTCCGACAGCCTGCGACGGGATATAGCGGATAACACCTCCCTGCGGATGAGCAAGACAGAACTGATCTACAACGGGATCGTGACTGCCGATTACCGGCGTCCTCGCTCTAATGCACTGAGGCAGAAGTACGAGTGGTCCGATGACGAGATTATTGTTGGCAGCCTGGGCAATATCAGGCCCGCAAAGGGCTATGATATCCTGCTGCAGGCCGCGGCTCTCCTGGAGCAGAATCCACGTTCATACCGGTTTGTAATCGCAGGTCAGTGTAATACCCGCCTCTATGATGAGATGGTTGAACTCAGGCATAAGCTGGGCCTGGATGACAGGGTCCTGTTTCTGGGATTTATGGAAGACGCCGCTGATTTTCTCTCCAGCGTGGACCTGTTTCTCTCTTCATCCATATCCGAAGGGCTGCCGCTGTCTGCAATACAGGCGATGGTCGCGGGCCTGCCGATTGTCGCGACCCGCTGCGGCGGATACCTGGAGCTTGTGACTGACCGGGAGAATGGCTGGCTCGTTGATATCGGTGATCCACAGGCAATAGCCGATGCGATTGAACATCTCTCCGCTGATAAAGAGTTAAGGGAAGTGCTGGGCAAGCAGGCAAGAAAGCATGCCATTGAAACATTCGATATGACTGTCATGCTCGAGCACTATGAAAAAATTTACGAACGCAGCATGGCAGGCCGGTAGAATTATCATGACAGGGAATAATGCTTCCGATACTATTTTTGTATTGGAAGGACTTCGATAATTTATCAACAGGGTGTAATTGATGGACGTTATTGCCGTAATTGGATTGGGTTATGTCGGGTTTCCACTTGCCGTCGAGTTTGGAAAAATACGTGAGACAATTGGCTTTGACCTGTCCGAGGACAAGGTCGCGCATTACAGGAAGTTCATAGACCCTACCGGAGAAGTGTCTGGAGACGACATTCGGGCTGCAGTTAACCTGACGGTAACAACTGACCCGGTTTTTATAGCCGGAGCGGATTTTATTATCGTGGCTGTACCAACACCGATAGATGAAGCGCGGCGGCCGGATTTCGGACCTTTAATTGCTGCAAGCCGTACGGTTGGCCAGAACATGAAAAAAGGCGCCATCATAGTTTATGAATCCACGGTATATCCAGGTGCGACAGAAGAAGTCTGTATCCCTGTTCTGGAAGAACACTCCGGAATGCGATGGAAGGAAGATTTCCATATTGGCTATTCTCCAGAGAGGATCAATCCGGGTGACAAGGAACATACCCTCACAAGAATTACCAAGATCGTCTCCGGCGATGATGATGAAACCCTGGAGAAAGTCGCGGATGTTTATGCATCGGTCATAACCGCAGGGGTTTACCGGGCCTCCGGAATCCAGGTGGCCGAGGCTGCAAAAGTTATAGAGAACACTCAGCGTGATTTGAATATTGCCTTAATGAACGAGTTGACCCTGATCTTCAATAAAGTCGGCATTGATACGACTGAAGTACTGGAAGCTGCAGGCACAAAATGGAATTTTCTTCCTTTCCGACCCGGGCTGGTCGGCGGGCATTGCATTGGTGTTGATCCCTATTACCTTACTTACAAGGCAGATATGCTGGGTTATCATCCCCAGGTGATTCTGGCTGGCCGTCGCATCAATGACGGGATGGGTGAGTATATTGCGTCACAAACAGTCAAGCAGATGATTGATAATGGTACGCCAATTAAAGGGTCAAAAGTGCATGTCCTGGGATTAACCTTTAAAGAAAATGTGCCGGATCTGCGTAACTCGAAAGTGATTGACGTTATAACCGAGTTGCAATCATTCGGCATAGACGTTTATGTTCACGATCCTCTCGCCGAACCGGATGAAGCAATGGATCACTATGGTGTTCAGCTGTCGTCATGGGAAGAATTGCCTGTGGCGGATTCTATTGTGATGGCGGTTGCGCACCAGGAATATCTTGACAAGCCCTTGTCAGAGTACGTTCTAAAGGTGAAGAAAGGCAGCTGCTTTGTAGATGTGAAATCACAGTTTGATCAAGAACGGCTGAAAGATGCCGGGCTAAGAGTCTGGCGGTTATAGTCAGTCAGTACCTGCGAGTATCATTATGAAAGAAAGTAGTAAATACACCGATGTCAGAATGCATCTGATGAGTGCTCCTCGCACCTGGCTGATAACCGGTATTGCCGGCTTTATTGGATCGAACCTGCTGGAGACCCTGCTTGGGCTCAATCAAAACGTAGTGGGCCTGGACAACTTTTCAACAGGCAAGCAGCACAACCTGGACCTGGTGCAGCAAAGTGTGTCAGCGGAGCAGTGGGACAGGTTCAGGATGATTGCGGGGGACATACGTAATCTGGAAGATTGCCGGAATGCCTGCGCGGGTATTGACTATGTCCTGCACCAGGCGGCACTGGGATCCGTGCCACGTTCGCTGGAAGATCCCCTGCTGACCAATGAAAACAACATCGATGGTTTTCTCAATATGCTGGTAGCTGCGCGAGACGCCGGGGTAGGGCGTTTTGTCTATGCGGCGTCCAGTTCGACCTATGGAGATCACCCCGGCCTGCCCAAAGTGGAGGATGCCATTGGCAATCCACTTTCACCCTATGCCGTTACAAAATATGTAAACGAGCTTTACGCTGATGTTTTTGCTCGTTGTTACGGGTTCAAGACAGTAGGTCTGCGCTATTTCAATATATTTGGTCCACGTCAGGACCCCGAGGGGGCCTATGCTGCCGTGATACCGCTATGGGTCGCCAGTCTGCTGCAGGACAGGCCGGTGTATATAAATGGCAGCGGGGAGACGAGTCGCGATTTCTGCTTTATTGATAATGCAGTGCAGGCAAATTTGCTTGCAGCAACAACAGATAATGAAGATGCGCTCAACCAGGTCTATAACGTAGCGGTGGGCGATCAGACATCACTTAATCAGTTGTTTGAGGAAATTAAAAACCTGCTGCTTGGCTACAAGCCCGGCCTTGATAAAGCAGCGCCAGTTTATCGCGATTTTCGACCGGGAGATGTGCTCCACTCATTGGCGAATATATCAAAAGCAGAGCATCTTCTTGGTTATAAACCCACGCATCGCATTGGTGATGGGCTGGAAGCGGCGATGCGC
>JBLYYR010000119.1:0-10944 GCA_048550195.1 Arenicellales bacterium | reverse complement strand
AGATGTCGAGCAGTACAAAATTGCTACAGAACCCTATTATGAATCAGTTAGTGATGAAATAGCGCTGTATGAATCAGCCTATGAAGTACGTATGCCAATGATGATTAAAGGCCCTACCGGTTGCGGTAAATCCCGTTTCGTCGAGTATATGGCGTGGAAGCTGGGCAAGCCCCTGATCACCGTCGCCTGTAACGAAGACATGACAGCATCAGACCTGGTTGGTCGCTTCCTGCTGGATAAGGATGGCACCAAGTGGCAGGATGGACCCTTAACGACTGCCGCGCGGATCGGCGCGATCTGCTATCTTGATGAAATTGTTGAAGCGCGACAGGATACTACTGTTGTTATTCATCCATTAACCGATCACCGCCGCAGCCTGCCGCTGGATAAGAAAGGCGAACTCATTGTAGCCCACCCTGATTTCCAGTTGGTAATTTCTTATAACCCCGGCTACCAGAGTCTGATGAAAGACCTCAAGCAGTCTACCAAGCAGCGTTTTGGCGGCATGGACTTTGATTACCCGGATGAGAAGATAGAAATTGATATTGTTTCTAAAGAATCCGGTGTCGATATTGATACAGCCGGCAAACTGGTACAAATCGCCCATCGTGCACGTAACCTGAAGGGCCATGGACTGGACGAAGGTATTTCAACGCGTCTGCTGGTTTACTCAGGACAGCTGATTGCCGCGGGTGTAGCACCACTGGCAGCCTGCAGCATGACCATGGTGACACCTTTAACAGATGATCCGGATATGCGCGATACTCTGAATGCTGCAGTTGAAACGTTTTTTGGGTAATTGAGTATTTGATTTACGAATGTGCACAGGAAAGAGCATTTTGCCCATCCTGTCTCTCTGGGTTCTGATAGTAATAGAGACCTGATATGTCAATAAAACTCGAAGATTACGAAGAGTCACTACAGGACGTAGCGCCTGAGGTACGAGACGTACTCGATAGCACATTCCAGGAAGCATCTCGGGTGATGTCTCCAACAGGGCTGCAGGTGTATATGGACGGTGCTAAAAGCCTGTGCAACCTGGGGCGCGGGCCAGGGGTTGTGATTTCCTACCTGCAGGAAATGCCGCTGGTCGCAAAAGAATGTGGCGAGGATGTTATTGCTGACTGCCTGACGGCAGCAATGAAGCTTTCCTCGATGACCTCTGCTGAAGTGGTAGCCCTGTTATTCGGCAGTATGCCGACGGCCGCGCGCAACCTGGGTGATGCAGAACTGTTTCGTGGTTACCTGACGCTGGTTCATCAGCTGGCGTCGACCGCATCACGCGGTGTTCGGCCGATGCTGAACCATATTGATGAGCTACTTTCCAAGCTCACACTCAGTGGCCTGCGCCGCTGGGCAAACTTCGGTGCACAGGCCTACCGCCGTGATTTCGACAACCTGACAGCCTATTTTAATCTTGAGTCTGCCGATAGTCGTGCCGTGTTGCAGAAAGAACGTCGCGGTATATTGTTCATCAAGACGCAGCGAAAATTGAATTTCTACCTGCGCGCATTGTGGGGCAGGGACTTTTTCTTGCGCCCGACGGGTGCTGACTTTGCAGATTTCCGTCCTTTTATAGAACACCGTGTTCTGCATCTGCCTGATGCGCTGGATGATTATGGCGATGTCGCTGGCCTGGAAGTTTACCGGGCGACCGCTGCGCACATGGCATCACACATGGTTTATTCGACAGAGCCGATTTCTGCTGAAGGCCTGAGTCCGGCGCAGATGTTTTTTATCGGCCTGATCGAAGATGCGCGCATCGAATACAAAGCGATTAGTGATTTCCCCGGCCTGAAAAAACTCTGGCAGAAACTTATGGAAGTTCCTGGCGAGGAAAAGATCGAGCATCCGACGATGCCATTACTGGAAAAGTTTTCGCTCATGCTGCTGGATGAGGCTGCCAGTTGTGATGACGCAGAGCTAAATACTCTGGCAAAGAAGTTTCACGATGAGATTGAAGCCCGGCAGGACGATAATAAATTCAGCTGGCATCTTGGCCTGGAAGTATTTAATTTATTCTCGGCACGAAAGGAAGTCCCTAGCTTACGAATTTTAGAGCGTATCGATATCCCTTATCGCGACGATAATCGCTATGTCTGGGAATTTGAAGAATTCAACTGGGAAGTCGAATATGAATATGTGCCCGCCAGTCAGCGTCAGGTAAGGCGCCAGGCCAGTGTTATAGAAATGGCCAATGAAGTGGATTGTGAACTTGCCGGTGATGACGCACAGGAAATCTGGACCTGTTCTACTAATATGCGCCCATACGAAGATGACCTGACGGATGGACAGGAAAGCTTCAATGACATGTGGGGCAAGGAACCTGTCTCAGACCCTTTCCACTACCAGGAATGGGACTACCAGATTCAACTGCATCGACCCGACTGGGCAACTGTATACGAGCGTCGCCAGCCGCGCGGTCATGTCGATGATATCCAACTGATTATAGATGAATACAGACCTGTCGCTCACCGCATTAAGCAGATTATCGACCTGTTGACTCCTGAAGGTGTACAGCGTGTGCGTAACATGGAAGACGGTGACGAGGTAGACATTAATGCCGCGATTGATGCCATGATAGCAATCCGCATGGGCGAACAACCGAATACCCGTATTACCATGCGAAACGTGTTAAAAAACCGTGACCTGTCTGTTGTTTTATTGCTGGATCTGTCTGAATCCACTAATGAAGTTATGATGGGTTCAGATAAGACAGTGCTGCAGTTAACACGGGAAGCGGCTACCCTGGTGGCGACAGCAATCGAAGGTATCGGCGACCCGTTTGCAATCCACGGGTTTGCTTCAGATGGTCGTCACGACGTGCAGTACTTCCGCTTCAAAGACTTTAACCAGCATTTTGATGACGAATGTAAATCTCGTCTTGCAGGAATGAAAGGCGGTTTGTCAACGCGCATGGGCACTGCTCTGAGACATGCCGGTCAACACCTTTTAAAACAGCCGGAAAAGCGTAAACTGATATTGTTGGTCACAGATGGAGAACCCGCGGACATCGATGAAAGGGATCCTCAGCATCTGCGTCATGACACCAAGAAGGCTGTGGAAGAACTATACAGCACAGGAGTATTAACCTATTGCCTGACGCTTGATCCAAATGCCGATGATTATGTGAAAAGAATTTTCGGTGGGAATAATTACACCATCGTTGACCATGTGGACAAGTTGCCAGAACAATTGCCGACCCTGTTCGCTTCTCTGACTTCCTGATTTATCAGAACGGGGAATTCAGGACGGGTTTTTTAGAGGCAGTATTCTTGCACCTTCTGCTGGAATTTTACTGTCCCTGAAACGCTGATCCATAAGGTCCATAGCCCGTTTGAATTCTGTGGCGAGGCGTAGCTGCGCTGTGGAGTCTTTCCTGGCGTAATAGACGACTTCGCAGGGTACTGCATCGGTCAGAGACTCTCTGTCTTGATGTGATGAAAATATCCATGATATCAGTATGATGCGCCCACCCTGGTTATCCGAGACTGCATAAGCAAGGCTGTCGACAAAGATAATTTCGTTTTTATCAAGGACAGCAAGAAACTGCATGCTTCTAATGGGTACAAACACGTTGCCGGTTGAACTTTTATTCAGTAATGAGCGGTAAAGGTTGTAAATATCGGCGGGTACAGTCCAGTCCGTCCGTTCAATTTCATCAGGAAGAAAAAAAGTCTCAGTAGTTTCACCGCTCATATGAAAGAATCTCGCTGCACGTGGTACAGATAACTTATCGCATTTAAGGTCAGACATACAAGGAGATTCATTTGCAATTATTCAAAAATAATGAATTTCTAGGTATTCAAGAGTTTTAAACAGAAAGCCGCTGTTTTCGAGAATTATATTTCTGCTAACATCGGTATAATCAATAATTCAAAGATTAATTTATCAGCGGCTGCAGGCAGCACTGAACACAGACTCGAGGTAGTAATGTCGGAACAACAAGTAACTGAACGCAACCCATCCATGGCCGTGATGGCACAACTAATATTCATGAGCCGCTGGTTGCAGGCGCCATTATACCTGGGGCTAATTGCTGCCCAGGGAGTCTACGTATTTCTGTTCATCAAGGAACTGATACACCTGATTAGCGAGGCGAACACTTTTAACGAGAGCGAGATTATGCTACTCGTGCTGGGGTTGATTGATGTCGTTATGATCGCAAACCTGCTAATTATGGTGATCATTGGCGGCTATGAGACTTTTGTCTCCCGACTCAACCTGAAAGAGCACCCTGATCAGCCGCAATGGCTGGCACATGTAAACGCCACGACGATGAAGATAAAACTGTCGATGGCACTTATTGGTATTTCGTCGATCCATCTATTGAAGACGTTCATTAATGCCGAGCAAATGTCGGAAGCTACGATAATGTGGCAGGTTATTATTCACGTGACATTTTTGTTCTCTGCGATTGCCATGGCTGTCACCGACTACATTATGAACAAAAGCATTGCGGTGGCGCATCAGCACGGTCATTGACTCTTTACCCGGGCAATAAGTTAATGCAGTATGGACAGTTGAAACCCTGAATGATGTCGCTGTACCTGATGTTCGATAGCAGCTCGACAGTTTTACAGAAGAAGGTCACCAATGCATTGCTGTGCTGGTAAATTTAAGTAACTTCAATTACGCAGACTATTAATGGCATTGAACTGACCCGCTAAATACAAATACTCATAAATTAGAGAAACTCTCTATGGATCCAGATTCTTTGCTCGCTGCCCCAAGTATGATTCTTAATACAGGCTTGATTCTGGCTGCATTGTTTGCATTGTATTTTCTGCGCAGGCCAAAGCTGCAGAGAAGCGAATCCTGGCAGGCGACTCTGACGCCCCTGTCCTCAATCATTGGCAGTGGCTTCCTGATTATGTCGCCACTGTTAGCCAGTGTTGTTGGTGGGCTTTCACCGATTGCAGTGATTGGCATTGTCGTGCTGGCGTACTCTATTGGCAGTGTTATACGGTTCAATATTATGCACGTAGAGCCGCGAATAAGAGATGGCAGCCTGTCACAAAGAACCAGGGAGGTGGAATACCTTGGTGATATCGCACTGGTACTGGCCTACATGGTGGCTGTTGCGTTTTACCTGTCCCTGTTGTCTTCATTTTTACTAAGCTATCTCGGCATAGAAAACCTCGATGCAGAGCGTTGGCTAACAACCATAATCGTCATATTTATTGCGGGAGTGGGTTATAAACGTGGACTGGGTGGACTGGAAAAGCTGGAAGCAGTGTCGATGACCGTTCAGCTTTCGATAGTCGTGGCATTACTGATCGGCCTGGCTATCTTTTCCTATCTCTTTTACTCATCAGGACAGAGCCTGAATTTCGACTACCCGGAGCGTGATTTCAGTATCCAGATTCGGATACTTGCGGGTGCCTTACTGGTTGTTCAGGGTTTTGAAACATCTCGTTTTATTGGAGAAAAGTACAGTCCTGAAATGCGTGTGGCTACGATGAAACAGGCACAAATCATTTCGGGGATACTGTATGTCGTCTCCGTGATTCTATTTCTGCCTGTTGTTCAGTATCTCGACCTGCAACATATACAGCTGGCAAAAATAGTCGATGTCACTGGCCTCGCGGCGGTGGTATTACCCTTTATGCTAATTGGTGCTGCACTGATGAGTCAGTTCAGTGCGGCGGTCGCTGATACTGGCGGAGGCGGGGGGCTACTAAGTGAGAACAGCGGAAAAAGACTGTCTACACGTGTCAGTTACCTGGGTATTTCAATCTGTGCCATCTTACTGGTCTGGGCGGTTGACCTGATAGAAATCATTACCCTCGCATCGCGTGCCTTTGCTTTCTATTATTTTCTGCAGGCCCTGCTGGCCTTGAACTTCTGCTATAGAGATTGTCCGCGTGATCAGCGTATGACTTTATGGAAAAGAATATTCTTTGTCACTGTAGCCATCATTCTGGCATATATTATCTTCTTCGCTATTCCGGCGGAATAACTCGTATATTCTCCCGGAGCTGACAGCTAGCCGATGCGGTTTTCAGAAAACCGGGTCATGATTTTTTCTACTTCATCCCGGTTCTCAATCAGGGCCTGAATGCAATCGGCATCCAGTTTTTTGCCCGAGAGTGATTTGAGTTCCTTATAGGCCTTATCGATACCCCAGGCTTCTTTGTAGGGGCGCTGGCTTGTAAGCGCATCAAACACATCTGCGGTGGCAATAATTCTGGCTTCAAGGGGTATTTCTTCAGATTTTAGCTTTTCCGGATAACCCTCACCGTTGATGGCTTCGTGGTGATAGCGGGCAATATTGCGCAGGATATTGAGATGCTTAATCGACGAGAGTTTAAAATTGCTAATCATGTGGTCAATGATTTCCAGTCCTTTATCTGAGTGAGTATTCATGATTTTTCGTTCTTCTTCATCCAGAGGGCCTTCTTTTAACAAAATACGGTCGGGGATCGCTATTTTGCCGATGTCGTGCAGCGGTGCAAACATGAAGATATGTTCCACATATTCATCGCTTAATTCATATTTGCCGGCTAGTTTGCTGGCAATAAGCTGAGAGTAGCGTGACATGCGGTCAAGGTGGCTGCCAGTTTCCGGGTCGCGCTGGTGAGTAATGTGGGCAGCCGTGCTCAGCGCCGCGGTTAAAGAACGCAGGGTCGACATCTCATCAATGACCATCAGTGAAATAAGGTGGGCAAAAACATCGAGCTCATTGAGAACTCTTTCGGTAAAAATATCCGTTTCGTATGAATTGAAAAAGATAAAGCCGAAAAAGTCACCGTTGTAAAACATCGGCAGGGTATAACTGGTCGCGTATCCCTGGCGGCCAATGCGTTTGGTGTGGGTGTGTTCACCATTTTCAAAGGTCAACATGTTGTTAATAATCCGTGGCTCACCCTTGTCCAGTATGGCTTTTAGAGAAGGTGCTTCATCCAGACTGGTCTGATAATGTGACAGAGGATCATCCTCACCGCTGCTGTGAACATAGGTTTTCAGTACAGCTGTGGCCGGATCATAAAGGGTGACCGCGATCCTGGCGATATCAGGGCAGTATTGCTGGACAACCTTGTGACAATGGACCAGCTTGTCCCTGATGCTGGTCTGCCTGTTTAATGGTTCGAGAACATCTTTATATTGCATGCAACGCCTGCTGAGAGTGAGTGATATGGCCTGTTTTTACTATCCTGTATGGAAAGTATAGCAGGCAAAAATTACTTTACACTGTGAGAAAATGGCATTCCGGCATATGCTTTGCCAGGATCACGAAACAGGCTGTATAGATGCAGTATCTTGCTTATTTTTTATCTAAATTGTTGCTGCTTTCTGTGCTCTCGTCGGCGGTTTCCTTTTGAACTTTCTGAACCAGATGGCCCGGCAGGATAATCGTTCTTTTTAGTAACTGGAAAGGGTATGTAGCAACTTCCTTGAATGCAGTATGGCTGATCTCCGGCTCTTTCATGTCTCCTTTAACCGTCAGTGTTATAGAGGGCTTCTTTTTATCTCCTGACAGCACATAACCCAGCAAAGGTATGTGACCCATACTTTTTTTTGCGCCTGTGATCAGGTTAAGGGTGATATCTATAGTATCGTCATTCATGTTGGCATTGCCTTCACCGCGAATATCAATTTGTTTTGAATCAAGACTAAAAGACTTTAGCATGATGAGTCCATCCTGGATATTCATGGCTGCGGTAATTTCATCTGCATACAATCCACTGCTGTGGAAGCCGGGTAGCCTGAAGGTAAGTAAGGCCGGGACCGTATTGATAAAGGCCAGGACGTTACTAATAAGGCCATAGTTCTGAAGGACTGCATCATTTATGGTCATGACGGCATCCATGTTGTCAGTGCTGCCAGAGAGTTGAAAATCAAGCTTGCCATCACTGAACTCAGAAATAGTAAGCAAACCGTTGAGGAATGACTTGTCAAAATCTTTACCGGCTAGCGATACTTTATTGTCTTTGAATTGCAAACTGGCAAATCCATCACCGAATTTAAGGTCACAATTAATTAAGCCCTGGTCCAGTGTCAGTTTGAGCTCATCAGCAAGAATACGGCGCTCATTGCTCAGGTAGATGAAGCTGTTTTTTGCATTCAGTGCCAGGGAGATTGCTTTGCCGTCTGCTTTGTTTTTCTCGTTTGGCTTTTTGTTCTGTTTGGTGTTGATATTGAACAGGGCAGGCAGGTTATAGCCAATGTTATCTGAGGTAATGCTTACCTCGTCTGCAAGCTTTACATGGACCTTTTCATTGATATCAAGGTTAGTGCTTTTTCCGTCATAACTCCCGCTGAATTGATAATCGTGTATTGGTCTGTCTCCTTCGATTAGTAATGCGGATGGATAAGTTAACTTACCATTGAACGACCAGGGCAGGGAGCCATTCTGTGATGTGAGAGAAAATTCACCCTGTTTCAGCTTGTAGTCCTGCATCCACGGCGAGAATTTATTCAGCCTGGAAAGGTCTTTAAAGTCCACCGTCCAGGCTTTCTTATTCTCCTGCTGGAATTCAATTCCTAATGTCGGGATGCTTACTTTTGTCCTGTCACCCTGAAGTGACAGGCTAAGCGGCAGGGGCATATTCACTGCAAGTAAATCTACTCCGGCTTTATCTGTTACCCTGAGCTGACCAAGTACCAGCTTGCCAGTTTGGGTATTGATATCGACCTGGCCTGTGATGTCTGAGAAGAATTGGCCGTCCAGTTCCAGCCCACTTGATTTAATGTGCAACGTTTTACCGGCATACATGACTTCTGTCGGCAGTAGCTTGATCGCGGTGCTATCTGATGAAATGGCAGTGGATGCTTTTGTTGTCAGCCTGATGTCATCATTGATGACGAGTCCCATCTCGACTTCAGCCTGTTCCAGGCGCAAGGCATCATGAGTTAAATCGAGTAATGTAATATCGAGATCGGCGTAGGGCGGTGTGCGCTGGAAAGTCCCGGAAACATTTGTTTTGAGCCAGGGTGATATTGTGACAGCAGTTGGCGGCAGTTTCCCCGACAGGGTTTTGTGGTCGAACGGTGTGGTAAATGCTGCAATATTAGTGTGTACATCACCCGCCTTCCAGCTGCTTGCCCCTAAACTGACTGAATCACCTTCAGGCCTCATGTGATATTTTACATTGAGAGGCGCGCTATCAGGGTTGACCAACAGCAATTCTGAATGTGCGGATTGATACTGAAACTCATCGATAGTAGCCTGCAGCTCACCTGTACTTTTTGCAGTATCCAGCTCGCCGGTGATGCGAGCCAGGAACAGACCTTTTTTACTGATGTCGAGTTTGTGTACCGTGATATCTGTACTGTTTAAACCGATATCCAGTTGCTTGACATCAATCAACTGCTTATCAAATTCGAATACACTGCTGTCTGCCTTGAAGGTGCCTTTGGCTTTTATATCAATGGTGGAGAGATCGATGGCAAGTTTCAGGTCGGTATCTACAAGTCCTTCTTTCTGCTCGAAAGGAAAGGGGATACCGTAAAAATCAAGTAAAGTAAGGGTGCCGCCTGAAGCCTGGGCTTTGGTTCGAATATAGGCGGTGAGTACAAACGGGTTTTTGCTGAAGTTTATGTCCAGTTCACTGCCACCTGTATCCTGTCCATAAAAGTGTGCATTACGTGGCCGAATTTTCAAAACAGCCTGTTCGAAAACAACATCTGTTTCCAGCGCCTTAATCGGTTCCAGTCCCTGTGCAAAGGTGTATTCTGTATCTTTTACCTTTGCGACAGCATGCAGTGTCTGCAGTATTGATGCAGGCTTATCGTAAGGGATCGAGCCACTGACAGTGGTCAGCGAAATCTCGCTGGCAGTGAGATAATCACTTATCCAGGGTGAGATATCCGGGCCGAGATTGAATACCTCAACGATCGGCGCAATGCTTGTCACCGATTGTTTACCATGACCGGAAAAAGATAGCTGCGTGCGGTCTGCCTTTACTTCCAGCTGCACCGGTAGAGTGTCAGCAATCATTGCCTCGAAAGTTGCTGTTAACTTCCTGTTGTCAGTATCAATCCTTACCTTTCCCTGTGCATGACTTTTATATTCAGGTGAGGCAAGTTTTTCAATATCGACAAGCAGGAATTTAGCATCAGTACCTATTTTTGCCAGTATCTCAAGCTGTGGAGAGTTGATACTCAGTTGACCATCTTCATGTTCGCGAAACTGGAAGCTGGCATTCAGTGGGCCAATAGCGATTTTCTTTATATCGATAGAAGTAAACCATTCTTCTATCAAATTCGCTGCACGTAAAGCATCACGGACATACGAAGGCCTGGCGTTGCTAGAGTTTTTTTCTTTTGCTGGCAGGATAGTAACTTTTTCTATTTCGAGTTTGAGCTTGTTGTCCCAGGCGAGGTATGTGTTGCGGATCTGTATGTTTGAAATCGACAGCTCAGAAACACTGATGCCGCGTTTCAGGACGATAAACCCAACAGAAAGAATTATCGCGAGAGATATCGCGACAATGGCCAGTACACGTATGAATGTTTTCATTTAATTCTCCCGGGTACCTGTTTGTTACTGCTATCTGGTAATCTTGTCATTCTAGTGTATGCCGGAATCCTGCGGCCTGTTCACTGTATGGGGATATGGAATAATAGCACCAATAACAAAAATAAAAGATGTGGTTGCCTCTTAACTGCAGTGACCTGAGAAGTGAGGTAACTTAATGCACTGGTGTATTAAATGGACTGGCATCCACCCATCAACATCGCAAATGGGGTGAGGAAGAAAGAATTGATTAGAGAGTTATGTTTTTTCTTGAATCACCAGGCCTAAAATTTCCCCAGCGGAGTATGCTACAAATCAAGCAGGTGCAAATTCATTCGTACCTGCTATAAACTACCCCGTCTGCCTGCTACGGGGTAGTTTATTTATTCTGGCTGCTTGCAGACGCGGGTTAGTTATTATCTCTTTACTTAGTTGACACTGCCAAAGCCAAGCGTCAGGTATGCAAATGGTCCCTGATAGTT
>JBLYYR010000118.1:0-6330 GCA_048550195.1 Arenicellales bacterium | reverse complement strand
TCCAGAGTCGGAACGATGGCGGCTACGGCACGCTTGGCCAGTTTACCGTGACCAATTTCACGACGTTTTGGGCTGCCTACGCGGCCAGTTTCCCCGACTGAGTACGGTGGGAAGTTGTAATGCAGCATGAAGGGGTCACGGTAGCTGCCTTCCAGTGCATCAATAATCTGTGCATCACGCTCGGTGCCCAGTGTGGTTACAACCAGTGCCTGGGTTTCACCACGGGTGAACAGTGCTGAACCATGGGCACGTGGCAGTACGCCGGTGCGAATCGTGATCGGGCGGATAGTACGTGTGTCACGACCATCGATGCGCGGATGGCCATCAAGGATGCGGCCACGAACGATTGATTTCTCGAGTCCTTTTATCGCGTTGGAGATCTTTTCAGCCTCTTCGTCTGAAGTATCTTCATTTATCAGCTCGCCTTTTATCTGGCTGCGAACGGCTGAACATTTATCCTGGCGGGACATCTTTTCAGCTGTACTGTAGGCTTCTTCAAAACCGGCTGCGCCAATAGCTGCAACTTTTTCAGTCAGTGACTCATCTTTCTCAGGTGCTGCAAATTCGCGTGGCTCAGTATCGACTTCAGCTGCCAGTTCACGAATTGCATTGATTGCTACATTTGACTGTTCATGACCGAACATCACAGCACCAAGCATCACTTCCTCTGAAAGTACTTTAGCTTCTGATTCAACCATCAGTACTGCGCTTTCAGTTCCGGCAACAACCAGATTAAGATCTGAACTTTTCAGTGCTTCCGCACCGGGGTTGAGGACATATTCACCGTCGATATAACCGACACGGGCGCAACCGACCGGGCCATTAAACGGCAGCCCTGAACAGGCCAGTGCCGCAGAGGTACCAAGCATTGCAACTATGTCAGGATCTACATCAGGGTTAATTGAAATAACAGTACAGATGATCTGTACTTCATTAACGTATCCTTTTGGGAATAAAGGGCGCATAGGCCGGTCAATCAGACGACAGATTAGAATTTCCTTTTCAGAGGGGCGACCTTCGCGACGGAAGAAACCGCCCGGGATACGACCAGCTGCATAGACTTTTTCCTGGAAATCGACTGTAAGCGGAAAGAAATCCTGCCCGGGACGGGCACTTTTTGCGCCAACCACTGTGACCAGAACAACTGTATCGTCCATGCTTGCAATAATTGCAGCATCGGCCTGACGTGCAATTTCACCTGTTTCTAACGTAACGGTGTGCTCACCGTACTGAAATGACTTGCTTACCTTTTTCAAAATTTACCCTCTACTCGGATACTTTCCGACTGACTTAATTACACTGAGTTGTGTCGTGGTCGATTTACAATTACTTACGCAGACCCAGACGTGAGATCAAATTACGATAGCGCTCTGAGTCGCGGCTTTTAAGATAATCAAGCAACTTGCGACGCTTGCTTACCAGACGCAACAAACCCTGTCGTGAATGATGATCATGGACATGCTCTTTAAAATGGCCGGTCAGATCAGTGATCCGGGCGGTCATCAGGGCAACCTGTACTTCTGGCGAACCGGTATCTGCTGCTCCGGTCTGATAGTCTTCAACAATCTTCGCCTTTGTTTCTGCATTTAAGGCCATTTTCTTCCTCTCTGGATGATCCTTACTAGATCCATATCGGATCCTTACTGGTTACAGTCAATAAAACCCGCATATTCTACCTGTGTGTTGCATATTCCTCAATACTAATATATGCAAAAACCTAAATTTCACTGCCCTGCAGGAAACAGATATTTGTTCCGGATTACGGCATTCCCTGGCAGACGACCTGCATCGGCTAATAGAGGGGGTTCCTATACTCTAAACGTGTCAATTATTTACTTTATGTTTCAATTATATCCTTTTGTTTTTATTTATTTTTTTTGATTTAATGCCCGGTCAGTGGTTAGTGCTGAGAAGTCTTTTTGGTTTTATTCGTCTGCCTTCCAGGGCTTCCCCTATACCAATGAAACACACATTTTCACTGTATACACGCACCAGCCCGTCTTGCGGATCTACGTCTGCACGTACCATTTGACCCTGCTTGAAGTACTGGGAGGCATCGTGCGCAAGGCTTACCCGTGGCATATCGTCTATACCAGCATCTACTGGCATCAACTGTTGCAGCCGCTGCTGGCTGTCCATTTTCTCCAGCTGTTCAATTCTTACGGCATCACTGACAGTAAATTTGCCAGCAGCTGTCCTTCTCAATTCAGTCACATGTGCGCCACAACCCAGTGCTTCACCAATATCAAAAGCAAGACTGCGAATATAGAAGCCTTTTGAGCAATGAACGTCCAGCGTAAGCAAATCGGCATCAAAAGCCAGCAGTGATAAGCCAGAGATTTCAACAGTACGTGGCTTGCGCTCTACTTCAATTCCCTTTCTGGCAAGCTTGTACAGGGGCTTGCCGTCTTTCTTCAATGCCGAATACATCGGTGGCACCTGTTCAATTACACCCCTGAATTTATTTAGCACAGACTCAAGATGCTGACGGGAAATATTAACTTCTTTCTGCGCTATAACATCACCTTCTTTATCTCCAGTAGTCGTTGTTTCACCGAGTTTAAAAGTGGTCAGATAGCGCTTGTCGGAATCCAGCAGATACTGGCTTAGTTTAGTCGCCTCGCCGAAACACAGTGGCAGCAGACCACTGGCAAGAGGGTCAAGACTTCCTGTATGGCCGGCTTTTCTGGCGTTAAACAGGTGTCTGGCCTGCTGCAGCGCCCTGTTTGAGGAGATTCCCAGCCCCTTGTCCAGCAGCAGGATGCCATCTACCGTGTCAAGATGACGCTGTGCATGCCTGCTCACTCTTTGTTTTTATCCTGTTCATTGAGCATAACATCTTCAATCAACTTACCAACTCGCAGACCGCGCTCAATAGACTGATCGTAAGTAAAATGTAATTTTGGAATATAGCGAAGCTCGATACGGCTGGTTAGCTCATGGCGAATAAAGCCGGAAGCTTTATTGAGAACTTTTTCAGTTTCTTTAATCGCCTGTTTATCGCCCTGCATGATGAAATAAATTCGTGCAGAGGACATATCCCGTGTCATCTTGGTGTGGGTAATGGTCACAGCGGCGGCGCGCGGGTCATTCATGCTCTTTTGCACAATATTGGCTACCTCCCGCTGGATAACCTCGGATACGCGGGAGGAACGACTAAAATCCCTGGGCATGACAACTAATCAAGCGTTCTTTTGGTTTCGGTAACTTCAAAGACTTCAATTTGGTCACCGACCTTAATGTCGTTGTAGTTTTTCACACCGATACCGCATTCCAGGCCTGCTTTGACCTCATTCGCGTCCTCTTTAAAACGGCGCAATGAATCCAGTTTACCTTCGAAAATAACAACATTATCCCGCAGTACTCGAACCGGATTATTTCTTTTGATTGAACCCTCGATCACCATACAACCTGCAACCGCGCCAACCTTTGAAACCATGAATACATCACGAACTTCTGCCAGGCCGGTAATCTCCTCTTTTATCTCGGGTGACAGCATGCCTTCAATAGCTGCTTTCACCTGATCAACGGCATCGTAGATTACTTTATAGTAGTAAACCTCAACGCCTTCATTTTCGATTAACTTTCTGGCCGCCATATCAGCACGCACATTAAAGGCGATGATGATTGCCTGGGAAGCCAGGGCCAGGTTCACGTCTGATTCTGAGATACCGCCAACCATGCCATGAACAACAGTGACTTTGACTTCATTAGAAGACATTTTCTCCAATGACTGGCTGAGCGCTTCCACTGACCCCTGCACATCTGCCTTCACCAGCAAATTGAGTGTCTTCTTTTCGCTTTGCGAATCTTCCATGTTCTGGAAAATATTTTCCAGCTTGCTTGCCTGCTGGCGAGCAAGTTTCGATTCCTTGGCTTTGCTTTTGCGGTACATGGCAATCTCGCGCGCCTGTCGTTCATCACGCGCCACCAGCACCTCATCACCTGCAGTAGGAACACCGGATAAACCAAGCAGTTCGACTGGGATTGAGGGCCCTGCCAGCTTGATTGCACGACCAGTATCATCATGCATAGCACGTACCTTTCCGCTTTCCTGACCGGCAATAATAATGTCACCCTTTTGTAGTGTCCCTTCCTGCACAAGAACAGTGGCCACCGGACCACGACCTTTATCAAGGCGTGCCTCAACAACCATTCCTTTCATTGGTCCTGTTACAGGGGCCTTTAATTCCAGTATCTCTGATGTCAGTAACACACTTTCAAGCAGTGCATCCACACCTTCACCTGTATGTGCAGAAACGGGAATTGACATAACATCTCCGCCGTAATCCTCGACAAAGACATCGTGAGAGCTCAATTCTGACTTCACTCTCTCAGGGTCGGCACCTTCCTTATCAATTTTGTTGATGGCGATTACTATTGGAACGTCCGCCGTACGGGCATGGTGTATCGCTTCAATGGTCTGTGGCTTCACTCCGTCATCGGCAGCAACAACGATAATAACGATATCAGTAGCGCCTGCTCCACGCGCACGCATGGCACTGAATGCCTCATGGCCCGGCGTATCAAGAAAGGTCATACCCCCATGTCCCGTCTCTACATGGTAAGCACCAATATGCTGAGTAATCCCGCCAGCCTCACCACTGGCAACGCGAGTTTCGCGAATATAATCCAGTAGAGATGTCTTGCCGTGGTCTACATGTCCCATAACCGTAACAATTGGATAACGTGGCTTAAGTTCATATTCACCTTCATCATCCTGCGAGAAAATATCTTCCGGTGTATCCGCTTTTGCCTCTCTGGCGGTATGCCCCATTTCTTCAACTAGCAAAGTAGCCGTGTCGCTATCGAGCATCTGGTTTATGGTCACCATCATACCCATACCCATCAGAACTTTAATCACCTCACCGGCCTTAATAGACATAGCCGCTGCAAGGTCGGCAACAGTGATTGTTTCGGGTATCTCTACCTCATAGATGACGGGTTCCGTTGGTTTTTCGAATACGTGCTGATCCGTGATACTTGTTTGAACCTTCTGATTGCCGCGGCGCTTTGGTTTACGTCGTTTACCTTTACCTGGCGCGACATGGAGTTGTTCCCGTCCCTTACCAAAACCTGCATTATCTTTGGTGCGCGCAGATTTGTCTTTTTTCCCCGGGGCCTGTCTACCCGGTCGAGGACCAGCGCTCTTTTTAGTTTCTTCAGGGCGCTCAGTTTTGGCTGATTTTTTAGCTCCGTCCTGTGCTGCCTTATCTGCTTTTTCAGCTTCAGCCTTACGCGATTCCTCTGCCTCTGCCTCTGCCTCCGCTTCTGCTTTGATTCTGGCTTTCTCTTCCTCTGCAGACTTTTTAGCTAAAATTTCAGCTTCTTTAGCTGCATTGATTTCAGCCTGCTTTGTTTCTTCTGCTTCTTTCTCCAGTCTAAGTTTTTCTTCTTCTTTGGCCTGGACCTCATCAATTACGCCTCTATTAATAAATGTGCGCTTCTTGCGAACTACAACTTGAACTGCATGTGCACCGCCTGTACGCGATGTCTGTCGGATTTCGCTGGTTGTTCTTCGACTAAGCGTGATCTTATTACGTGATTCTGGTAATTCGGCATCTGCATCACCGCTTAGATGCTTAAGCAGGAGCATCTTTTCATCATTAGTCAGGCTGTCACCAACTTTTTTGCCCTTAATGCCTGCTGCAGTCAACTGCGTCAACAGATGCTCAGGCTCAACACCGATTTTCTGTGCAAAACTCTTAATATTGGTCTCTGACATAACTTATCTCTCTACCCTCTTTGAGGGTGTGCGAATACTCAACTAATTCTACCCTATCATCCCTGTAATGCTTTACTCAAACCAGGGTGCTCTTGCAGCCATAATCAGCTGCTTGGCACGTTCCTCATCCATTTCCTGGATTTCGAGCAATTCATCAATGGCAAGCTCAGCCAGGTCTTCCTGCGATACTACACCGCTGCTTGCCAGCACTTTTGCAGTGTGTTCGTCCATCCCATCCAGTGCCAGCAGGTCGGCATCTGGATTGGCATTTTGCAAAACCTCTTCTTCAGCAATAGCTGAAGTCAACAATGCATCTGCCGCACGGCTACGCAACTCGTCGATCAAAGTATCATCAAACTCTTCAATCGCTTCAATTTCCTGCCGGGGCACATAAGCAACTTCCATTACAGAAGTAAATCCTTCCTGCACCAGTATCATCGCAACATCTTCATCCACATCAAGCTGTGCGGAGAACATCTCGATTAATTTTTGCGCTTCACCCTGCCCCTTCTCTTCAGCCCACCCTACTGACATGACATTCAGTACCCAAACGGTGAGCTTTGAAGACAGCAGGACATTCTGGCCACTGCGACCTATCGCCTGCG
>JBLYYR010000117.1:0-7508 GCA_048550195.1 Arenicellales bacterium | reverse complement strand
GGTCTGTCGCAGGCTGGTAACGAACCAGGCCGCCATAGGTAGCTAACCAGAGAGACGTATCATTGTCATTTGTGACGGCAACATCAGCGATAAAGTCAGTATTATTATGCACTGTGATGTGCGGATACTGTTCCATAAGCGTAGAAGTAAATTTGATTGTAGTGGATTTGGGCTTCATTGCCTGCTGAGTGTGCTGAGGTGTTGTTTTAGTGGCTGTTGCGGTGAATATTTTAATATTTTTGTGCGGATAGAGTGCAGTGAGCACACCACGATCCATGGCATACAGGATGTCATTTCTGGCAACGGCAAGATGATCGCTGCCGACTTTTAACGTCGAGATTTTTTCAAGCATGTTGTTGTAGACCTCGATACGCTTTCCATTGACTGAGCCGAGATAAACAAAGCCGTTGTTATCAATGGTCACATCCCATGCCCAGGAAAATTTTCCCTTTTTATACGCCTGCAATTCACCCTGCAAGTTCAATAGTTGCAAACGGTACCAGCTTAAAACAACGATTTGGGAGTCGTTGCTGGCTATTGCCCTGGTTGTATTAAAGCTTTGTGGCTTGTTGCCAGGGCTGATTTTTTCCCATGTTTTTATAAGCTCGGCGTTGAACCCTTTGATGCCATCGCGTAATAGCACCAGCAGTTCATTGTTTTTTGTTGCGGTAATATCCTCCACCCGATGGTCGAATTCTTCATATTGAAGTTGTTTACCCTGCTTGTTGAATTTTGTATTGGCGATAAGAAAACTGCCGTCCTGCAAGACATTAAAATTGACATCCTGACTGGAAGAGGCCTCGTTGGGAGCTTGGAAAGGGATCTCTTCGACGACATTGCCAAATAAGTCAAAGCGCAGAATCCTGGGTGGTTGCATTGTCATGGCCCACAGGTTTCCGTCTGGATCAGAAGTGATATCAACAATGCCTTTGATGGTTGTAGTCCAGGCGAGACCATGTGTGTTTTTTGCCGGCAATGCAGGCAGGCGTGTATCTAGATAGGCAAGCAAACGTTGATGCGCCCGGCTATGTTTCAGATTTAAACTTTGAATATATAAATAGGCTTCTTTTGCCTTAATAGTCCCTTGATCCGCACTCCAGCGAGTCATGATTTCAGAGAAATAGGGGTGGATGTCGGGATGAGTTGAGATGAATGTCTGCATTTCTGAGCGGGTAAGGAATGAACGCAAAATCGTAGTGAGCAGATAGGCGGCAGTCTCGTGTTCCTGTAGTGGAATAATGCTATTCAGAACATAAAGGAATTTATCAGCAGCCAGTTCATATTCGTTATTCGCATAGTGTGTATTTGCCGATTCAAACTCACCTAGCATGTGCATGCGGTAGCTAAAATAGGCCGCCGTGACTAGCACGCCAATCAGCACGAATACCAAAACCCCTTTTATGGATTTTATTCGCATTGGCTTACCACTTGTAGCGGACAGTGTAGGTGATACTTGTTGCGCTTTCCGGTTTCACGTTGGTCAAAAATGAAAGACGATTATCTTTCAATGTGTACTCTTGTGATGATGAAAGGATACTACGGTCAGCGCTGCGATCGAGATATTCACGTACTACGACTGTATAGCGTTTTGCAGATGGGTTTTTTAAATCGATCTTGTAGGTTTCTTCCATGACTTTGTCACGTTCGACCTCATCAAATGAGAGTTGTTTTCGGCTAGCAATCAGCTCGTTTTCTGGTTTGATAAATAAATCGATGTCATTGTCAGGCGGCATGCGCTGCATATATTGTGTACCGATCAAGTGGTTATCGTTATTGTAAATGTGCCACTTGGCAGAGGGTAGCGGGTGTTTAATGTCTTTATACATTGATAGTGCCAGCTGCATCACCTCCCACACGGTTGTTTGACTGCGTTGACTGTATGTTTTGTTACGTTTTGAGCGCTCATGTTGACTAAGATATTGCTGGTCACGAATCATGCCTTCATAGATCAAAACAGGCTTAACGGCGATGTTCGTAAATTTGTAGAGTAAAGCTCTGGTTTGACTAAAAGATGGGATGGAAACTGAATCGGGGACACGATGAGCATAAATCTTTACCCAGGCAGGCAGGTTCTGGTTTTGGTATAAGCGGCTCCCGGCAAAGCGACCTATTCTTGCGAACTCATGTGGATCTTGCGTTGATGGCAGGCCGGTGTTTTCGATTAATGTGACATTCACATTATCAAGATCGACATTACTGGCATTATCAATGGATACCCAGTATGTGACATCTGCAGAAATACCATCAATGCTTATATCGCTATCAACTTGCCATGTGATAGTGCTTAGTTGAAAACTCAGCAGGAATCGATGCGTGTTGTTGTCAGCGTTTGCAAAGTTAATGCTGAGAACGTGGCCCTGATTTTGCGCACTTATCATGGCTTTGCTATTTCGCGGGTTAACTACAGCTCGCTTATGCAAAGCGGGGTTCTTCTGATTGGACGGTAGCAGCGTCTGTGAATTTATTTGTGGAGACTGCTTATCCACAGGTGTAATTTTTATTGAATCAGCGACAATGCCAATTGGCAGATCATAGATGTCGTAACGGCGTTGACCGGGTGACATTTGTATAGAGAATTCAGCATGGATTGCGGGTACCGACTTTTCAATTAGTGTTATCGCCTTGATCGTGAGAGTGTTACGTATCGGCGCTTCAGATGCTTGTAGGGGCTGCAGCAGGCTTAGTGTAAGTAACAGCGCGACTATTTGGGATATGCTTGGAATTGTGATAAATAATTGTCTGTTTGGCATAATATAATCCTTACGCTTTCCGTTGACAGGGTAATGATTCTCGGCAGTTCACTTTGATCTGTGGTTGCTCTATCATATCAATAAATCAATGGGGTAAAAGACCAATGGGGTAAAAGCAATGTAAAATAAATGTAAAAAGTTCAATTGAGTCAGACTCAATGCTGTCCCACATAAAATATTGTAGTAGCCTGGAATACACTGACTACTTATTCAATATTTATTAGACACCCATTAATATTCCACTATACACCCCAACAAATATCATCAGTACAATGATAAGCCTTATGAATTTGGCAGATTTGGCCGGTTATTTCTTCACTAGCTCGCATGCCCTGGCACCAGGACTGGCCGATTGATTGCGCATACAGTCGCATAGTATCTATACGTCCTATCGCACTGCTGAATAGCTTACCTCGGGGTTGCATCAGTTGTTGCCACTGATCGGGGTCAATATTGATCCGTTCCAGTTTCTTTGGAATTTTCGGTAAGATCGCTCCACGTTTGTCTTCTCTTACCGCCCTCCCCGTCCAGTCGATGAGTT
This sequence comes from Arenicellales bacterium, assembly GCA_048550195.1. Classification (GTDB taxonomy): domain Bacteria; phylum Pseudomonadota; class Gammaproteobacteria; order BMS3Bbin11; family BMS3Bbin11; genus BMS3Bbin11. The sequence goes on along the minus strand of JBLYYR010000117.1, from coordinate 4,217 downwards.
CCAGATAATCCTGCAGCTAATACGGTAAGGTGGGTGTCTTATATATCTATTTAGTACAAAGATAATCACAGTAAAACTGTTAAAAAAATCGAACATTTGCGCCCATTGGAATTACATTGATGTATTATCGCCACAAACCTTTAATCATAATCCCTAAGACAGGCCCATGTTGAAAAAAATACTTCTGGCTGCAATTGCAGTGTCCCTCCTTATCGCAGCCATCATCTTCGCCAAACTTGGGCAGTTTTCAGCAATGGGTGAAGCAGCCAAAAATATGGTACTTCCACCTGAAACTGTTACGACCATGTTGGTGGAAGAAAAACAGTGGCAACAAATGATTACCGCCACAGGGACAGTAACAGCGGTACAGGGTGTCAATGTCAGCGCCGAAGCCAGTGGAAGGGTAACTCAGATTCATTTTACATCTGGTTCGCTGGTCAACAAGGGCGATGTGTTAATCCAACTAGATACAGCCAGCGAAGATGCTCAACTCGCTTCAGCAGAAGCCATCGCTGCATTTGCCGAAGCAAGTCTCACCCGGATACGTAAGCTCAATAAACAAAACTTAACTTCGCAAGATGCTCTGGACAGTGCCGAGGCGGAAGTAAAGGAGGCCGTTGCGCAAACTCAAGACGTACGCGCATTGATCGCGAAAAAAACGATTCTGGCTCCGTTTTCAGGGCGACTGGGACTGCGGCAGGTTAACCTCGGTCAAATCTTAAGTGTGGGAGATGCTATCGTGTCCTTGCAAAAACTCGACCCTATTTATGTCGATTTTTCGATTCCGCAGAAAGCGCTTCTGCGTATAAAGCCTGGCCTGGAGGTACAGGTAACCGTCGATGCCGCGCCCGACATTACCTTTGTCGGCAAAGTACTTGCCAGTAATCCTGACGTGGATATTACAACACGTAGTGTAAGAGTACGTGCAATGGTTGCAAATCCCGATGAAGCACTACGGGCAGGTATGTTTGCCAATGCCACTGTGATCATGCCAGAAAAGCAGAAGGTACTGCCAATCGTTGCAACCGCCATAGCCTATGCCACTTTTGGAGACTCAGTCTTCGTGATAGAAGAACAGAAAAACGAACAATCCGGTGAGACTGAAAAAGTGCTGCGTCAACAATTTATCCGTTTAGGGCAGAGACTTGGTGATTTTGTTGATGTTATCGATGGCCTGAAGGCTGGCGAAACCGTGGTCACCAGTGGCGTATTTAAACTCCGTAGTGGCATGAAGGTCATTATCGATAATACACTGGCACCCAAACCCAGCCTCGACCCACATCCGTCTGATTCCTGAGTTAGCTCATCATGGGAAATAATTTTACTGACCTGTTTATCCGGCGACCGGTACTAGCGATCGTAGTCAACCTGATTATTCTTATCGCCGGATTTAACGCGTGGAACTCGCTAAGTGTGCGCCAGTATCCACTCAGCGAAAACGCAGCCGTCCAAATTTCGACCGTTTATGTTGGTGCTAGTGCGGAATTAGTGCGTGGTTTCATCACCACACCACTGGAGCGTGCTATTGGTGCTGCCGAAGGTATCGATTATGTCGAATCAAAAAGTTTGCAAGGCATTTCAATCATTACCGCCCGCCTCAAACTCAATTATGATTCTACCAAAGCACTTGCTGATATCTCCTCCAAGGTTGACCAGGTGCGCAATGACTTGCCCATTGAGGCTCAGGTGCCAGCGATCAGCGTACAGTCGGCCGACTCAGAATTCGCTGCTGCTTACCTGAGTTTCTCCTCCAACATCCTTTCACAGGAACAAATAACCGATTATCTCGACCGTGTGGTGCAGCCACGCCTGGCAGCAGTTACCGGCGTGCAACGCATCGAAATATTCGGTGCCCGTACTTTTGCTATGCGCGTCTGGCTCAAACCAAAACGCATGGCTGCGTTGGGCATTAGTCCCTCGCAGGTTCAGCAGGCACTCGCTGCTAACAACTATCTGGCAGCCATCGGCAGCACCAAGGGCGCACTGGTACAAACCAAATTAGCTGCAAACACCGATCTTCACAATGCCGAAGAATTCCGCCGCCTGGTCATCTACCAGAAGGATGACATCATCGTTCGTCTACAGGATGTCGCAGATGTCGAACTGGGCTCTGAAGACTACGACACACTGGTACGCTATTCAGGACAGACAGCGGTATTTGCGGGTGTCTTCCCACAACCCAATGCCAACATCATCGATGTAATCGATGGTGTGCGCGACGAACTCGACAAGCTGCAACATGACCTGCCCGCTGGTCTCGATGCCAGCATCGGCTACGACTCTTCGGCCTATGTCAGTGATGCTATCCACGAAGTAACTAACACCTTGATCGATACCCTGCTAATCGTGATAGTGGTGATCTTCCTGTTCCTCGGTTCGTTTCGCTCGGTACTGATTCCGGTGATGGCCATCCCGGTTTCACTGATCGGCAGCATCTTTTTGATGCAGATGTTTGGCTTTACACTCAACCTGCTAACACTGCTAGCCATCGTGCTTTCGGTCGGACTGGTAGTCGACGATGCCATCGTAGTGGTCGAAAACGTCGAACGGCATCTGCGTGAAGGCCGCACACCGCGCGAAGCCGCTATGCTTGGTGCTCGTGAACTGATTGCACCGGTCATCGCCATGACCGTCACCCTGGTGGCGGTGTACATTCCTATTGGTTTGCAGGGTGGCCTCACGGGTGCGCTGTTTCGCGAGTTCGCATTTACTTTAGCCGGCGCCGTTACCATATCCGGCATCGTTGCTCTGACTCTATCTCCGGCCATGTCCGCCAATATGCTACGCAGCGCAGAGGATGAAGAGCGTGGCCTGACCGGTTGGCTTAATCACCGTTTCGACAGGTTGCGAATCGCTTATGGCCGTGCTCTCGGTACGACACTCGCTGCTCGCCCTGCTGTTTACCTGGTGTGGGCCGTGGTCAGCCTGTGCACAATTCCAATGTTTCTTATGTCGCCTAATGAACTGGCGCCATCCGAAGATCAAAGCGTGCTGTTCGGCATCATCAATACCTCTGCCAATGCCACCACAGACCATAACGCGGTTTATTCGAAAGCAGCCGAAAAGGTAATGCTCGAAGTACCGGAAACCGCACTCACCTTCCAGCTTCTATTCCCACCTTCTATCGGGGCCACTATCGGTGCCGATGGTTTCAGCGGTATGGTAGTAAAACCCTGGGCCGAACGTGATCGAACGGTGGATCAGATACTGCCCGGTGTGCAGGCCGAAGTATCCAAGATACCGGGTATTCAGGTATTCATGACGACACCACCGGCACTGCCGGGCGGTAGCAACTTCCCGGTTGAGTTTTTAATCACATCAACCGCCGATTCAAAACAGCTGCTCAAAATCGCCAACACACTGCAGGAGAAGGCAATGGAAAGCGGGCTTTTTGCGTTCCCGCCTGACATTGATATGAAAATTGATCAACCGCAGGCAACGGTGGCCTTCGATCGTGACAAGCTGGCAGCGTTGGGATTAAACCTGTCCCAGGTAGGTGCCGACCTCGGCGTTGCCACCGGGGGCAATTATGTCAACCGTTTCAATATGGAAGGTCGAAGCTACAAAGTCATTCCACAGATCCAACGCGATGCCCGCCTAAACAGTGAGCAGTTACGCGATATCTATGTGCACACTAAAAATGGACAGATGATTCCATTATCGGCAGTGACGCATATTAAACACGACGTGGTCGCCCGTTCACTAAACCGGTTTCAACAACTCAACGCGGTAAAACTTTCAGGTGTAACCACCCGCACATTAGATGAGGCTCTCACTTTCCTCGAAAAAACCGCAGAAGAGATCCTGCCACCTGGTTACAGCTTCGACTACACTGGTGAGTCGCGCCAGTTACGTACCGAGGGTAATAAATTTATCCCCGCTTTTTCATTGGCGGTGCTATTGATTTTTCTGGTGCTGGCGGTGCAGTTCAATTCTTTCCGTGACCCGTTAATTATCCTCGCAGGCTCTGTGCCGTTAGCGATGTTCGGCGCACTGATCTTTACCGTGTTAAAAATTCCTGACCCCAATACACCCTACTGGACCAATGGCTGGACCACAACGATGAACATCTATGCTCAGGTCGGTCTCGTTACACTGGTTGGCTTAATCGCCAAAAATGGCATTCTGATCGTAGAGTTCGCCAATAAATTACAGCTACAGGGTGCAACTAAAATCGATGCCATACACGATGCCGCCATGACACGCCTACGCCCGGT
>JBLYYR010000116.1:0-3577 GCA_048550195.1 Arenicellales bacterium | reverse complement strand
CCCTGCGCCCCCCGCGAGAGAACTCTTTTTGTTCTTCAGGTTTGGGAGGGCTGTTTTTCATGTCTCCAAAGCCTTTAAGCTTCCGTGAAAGCAGCACAATCAACACTTACTCATCGATTGATATTTTTTTTGTGGGACAGCAATGGTTTTACGTATTACGCAGCGTCAAAGACTATGTTTCTCACGGAGGGGAGAAGAAAGTATTAGTTTTTTGGGTTAGGTTTTAGGTTACTGTCGCGCCCGGTGCGACGCTGCTGCAATCTGAATCATAGAGATATACACGTTTGGCGGGGTCCGAACCGTTCGTCGGTGTTTATGTAAATTCCCTTATTAAACTTGACTGTATTGATTTCATTGCATATATTTGAAACTAAGGAAGAATAATTTTTAAGCAATGGTTGCTATAGTTTTCTCTTGGATATAAAAAATGACTAACAAAATTCTGTTAAGTGCAGTAATTCTTGCTGCATCATCAACGTCAGCTATTGCTGATGAAGCATTCGATGCCTCTATCGTAAGCATGAACGGCAACGTCCTGGTCAATCAGGGTGAGTCTTACCGGACAGCTACACAGGGCATGAATCTGAAAGTAGGCGACCGCATCATGATTATGGACGGTGCCGAGCTCAACATGAAGTATCCGGACGGTTGCAATTTTACCTTTAAAGACGGCCAGATAGTTCAGATTGGCAGTACTAGCGTTTGTGCCATGAACGGCACCGGCTTTGTTAGTGCCACATCTGCTCAGTACGTTCAGGCGGCACCCGGTACTAGCGAAGATGGGGATTTGGTTGCAGCGACAGCTAATTCTGGTGCAGCTGCCTGGACTGCCGGTATATTACTGACTGGTGCTGCGATCTATCTTGCTACGAAAGATGACGATGACAATCAACCGCCTGAAATACCACCTGTAGCACCGCCTGTAATACCACCTGAAGTACCACCTGGAAGGCCGCCACAGGGACCTGTCAGCCCCTAGGATATACATCTGGTAGAGGGCGGAGTCCATATTCAAATAAAAGCGACAGCATTTAACCAGGCTGTCGCTTTTTTTTATATTTTTCCACCCTTCTTTGAGTCATATACCCGGACTATGAAGGACACAACTACTCATTCGTGGTTTTGTCAATTTTCTGTGAAGCTTACTTTTCTCGCAGCGTTGCTATCGTTGACTTCAAATGTCTATGCAAAAACGCTGTACCTGGATTGCCTGTATCAACAATGTGTGGCTAAAACGCAATGCAGTGATAAGCGGGAAATTGCCCTGCATTTTCTGGTTGATACAACAAATCAAAAAGCCTGGCGACTTGCCAACCCCGCAGCCAGGCAGGTAAAGCTGGCCATGGATGATAAAAATCGATATAACCTGATCGATGAGACTAAAGACGGAACGATCGAGGTGACGACAATAGATTCCAGGATGCATAGTTCGCACAGCATACACCCCATGAGTACCCGGCCGGCTGGACAACAGGTAAGGCAGTACTATGGGACCTGCGGCGAGCGTAAAATGTTTGCGGGACTGGATCTGAAATGAATGCTGCCATCCTGTTTTTGTCTGTTGTGATGCTTGCTGCCTGCTCTACTGCGCCTTTTGTGGTCACCCCTGCAGCGGAGAAAAGTCCACTAAAGTCGGAGACCATCTTTGTCACTCAACATGGGAATGCGAGCGGCAATGAACATACCGGCATCATCCTCGCGGCAAAGGACCTGGAGGCCGACTCGCCTTTCCTCAGTGAGCGTTTCGACAAGCCGAAATATTATGAAGTCGGCTGGGGGGAAAAAGATTACTACCAGGCCAAAAGAAAAACACCCGACCTTGAGTTTAAAGCACTCTACTGGCCAACAAAGACAGCAATCCATATCGTAGCATTGCGAAAGGAACCGTCTGAACACTTCCCTGCGGCTGAAATAATTGAGTTGCAGCTATCCGATTCTGAGTACGATTCACTGAGAAAATATATCAGTTCAACCTTTTTTCGTGATCAGGATCAGCAAGCCATCCCTCTGAAAAGCGGCCTTTATGGCGATGACCAGTTCTATCTGGCGAATGGTGAATATTCAGTCTTCAATACTTGCAATGTCTGGACAGCCAAGGCATTAAAAAGTGCTGGCTTTGATATAAACCCGTCAAATAAATTAACCGCGGCCAGTGTCATGGGGTATTTAAGGAATCCCTAGAAGGCTGTATTATTGAAGAGCACCTGAGTCCACCCTGATTTTTAAAAACACTACCGTATAGGTCAAATATGCAATTAACAAAGCACACAAATGCGTTATTCTGGACTTTGGCCGTGCTGCTGATATATGCCCCTCTTTTTCGTGCCAGCAACATCCCGCTGGCGTTGATGTTTCTGCAGATGATGTCACTGGCCCTGCTGGTTCTTGTTGTGTTCGGCAATGAAGCCTTTACAGCGATTAAAAAGCCCCAGCTGATCCTCATTGCACTTATCCTTGCGGTGCCTCTGGTTTCTCTGCTGCCGTTCCCGGAAGTACCCTGGGGTACATTGCCGGGCAGAGATATCTATATGCCGGTTTTGCAGGGGGTAGCTGGCGCTGACAACGATTTCATGAAAAGCATCAGCCTTGCAGGCAATGCAACAGAATATGCGCTGTGGACCCTGCTGCCGCCGCTGATTGTCTATATTGCGGCCGTCAACCTGCCCAGGCATCACCTTTATACGCTGGTCTATGTTGTTCTTGGCATAGCTGTTTTCCAGGCAATACTGGGGCTGATGCAGTATGGTGCCGGCCCTAAAAGCCCTCTCCATTTTGGTACCCCCGGATCGAATACGGCTTCGGGCACCTGGTTGAATCGCGATCACTATGCCGGTTTTCTTGAAATGGTATTCCCCGTAGCACTGGCCCTGCTTGCTGCCACTATCGGCATAAACAGAAAGAGGAATCGTCAGAAATCAAACTGGCGCAAGAAACTGGCCTTTATGTCCACGGTTAAGGGCAACCAGGCTGCTATCTACGCCTTCATTCTGGTCCTGATGATTCTGGCATTAATTTTCACCAAATCCCGGGCCGGTGTTGGACTGGCAATGGTCGGGCTGTTCATCTCCATGTTTGTCTTTGCCAATCGCCTCGGCGGCAGCAATGTGTATGGTTCTGTAGGCACTATTATTGCTGTGATTGTTATACTGGCGATAGAAATTGGTCTTGCACCCGTGCTCGATCGCTTTTCCGTTGACCCGATGGAAGACCTGAGATTGACCATCTACTCCAGTAGCATGGAAGGTATCGGCAGTTTCTTTCCTATAGGCAGCGGTGCCGGCACCTTCCCGATCAGCTATCCGTTTTTTCAACCGGTGGATCTCGATGCATTCATTAACCGGGCACATAACGATTACCTGGAATGGATCTATGATGGAGGAATGCTCTCTATCATTGCTATAGGTATGTTTTTTGTGCTCTATATCAACGGCTGGAGAAGGCTGTGGATTCCACAACGATGGGGCACCTTCCGCTTTATCCAGGCTGGCGCCGGCATCGGTATCTTCCTGATAATCCTGCACTCTGCCATCGACTTTAACCTGCATAAGCCCGCGAACGCTGTCTTTTTCGCCTTTAT
>JBLYYR010000115.1:0-4479 GCA_048550195.1 Arenicellales bacterium | reverse complement strand
GTTCCTTAACGTGACATAAGGTACCGTAATGCTTGTTTCTTGTCTTTCCACGATGGTTTCCTTCCCTTTTTGATTGGATTTTGCATTTACAGCAACAGTACCGCGAACAGTATAGTGAAGATTGCTGTAATAAATCGATGCAATTCCAAGATATAACTCTTGATGAACCAGTGTTCCATTTATACCTTATGATCTCATAACATACGCAATTCATTTCCACCCGACGATCTCAACAATCAGACTATCAGGTGGAAGCTGGGAAGGAATACATGGAATAAAGAAGAAAATTAGGTGAAATCCAGCTTGGGAAGCTGAGGTAATGCCATTATACGACACCCGCCTGATCAGGAGGTTCTATCTGATCACATCATATCGGTCACCAGATGGTTGTTAAATTCCAGTCTGAAAATGGAAAATATAAGACACCCACCAAAATATCAACACACCCCCCACGATTTCATTAGGTGTGGCAACACCCGAACAAAAATGATCATCAGCTAGAACAGACACAAGGAGGTGCCTGACAAGGCGCGCTCACGCAAAAGCCAGATTTCTTTAGGCGATAACCCTTATTACCATTGTACCTGCCGCTGTGTTCGGCGAGCATTTCTCTGGGGTGTGGATCAATATTCAGGTAAGGACCCATCGCAAACAATGGTTGGTAGACAAACTGAGCCCCTTTAGAATGCCTGTGGTTTCATAAGCTCACTTAGCAAATAATCAATAAATAAGCTGACCTTTGCCGGTATGAATCTGCGTTCCGGGTATACCGCGCTAACATCAAGTGCAGTTGGAGTATAATCCTTTTGATAACTTTCATTTTTACCTTGCGCAATGTCTTCTTCGACAAGCCAACCAAGCAATATATAAGACACCCACCAAAATATTGCTTTTGGTTTGTGATTTATACTCGTGACACATCGCTAAAAACTGCGAATTAAAGCGAGCCCCAGAACCTCTTCGTTTTCTTCATTTTCAATGAAATCCAAGTGGAACTGTGGTTCCAATGACCAATCATCGGTGATCTCAAACTCATAACCAACAGACACGCGCAGTGTATTTTGGCGCTCCGTACCTGGATCCTTTTTTCCGATCCCCGCCCCCACGAAAAATCCTTTGTCCGAATGAAGGGCGACAAACGCGATGAGAAGGGTTGAATCGTCTTCACGGACAGCTCGTTCGACTAGAATCCCGAACTCGACGTTTTCATTGATGTAGTGACCGTACTCTATCCCGAGAGTCTCCAGATATTCTCCCTCTGCATGGGTCGCACCGACAAAAATCCCCAGGCGGTTCTTTTTTTCTGTATCTTCGTGCGCGGCTTCGCTTTCGCCGGCAAAACAGATATCCATGCTTGCGAGCATCAATACTGTGAAACATATCAACAGCCTGGCGCCTTTGGTATTCCTCAAGGTGCTACCGTACATTGCTCCTCCTCCGATATTTTTCAGTAAACTACAATCTCGACATCCCGGTGGTGTGTGCGTATGTTTTGACCTGTATCAAATAATCACCCCCCTTTTTTTTACGTTAAGTATAGTAAAGTATAAACGTCCTTTTTCATCAATATAAATCCCACAACACATCAACTTATTCAGCAAAAGCTCAACGTTTCCCGAAAAGCTGAAGATTCCGGGGGCAGTATAGCTATTAGCAGATATTCTACAAACAAGCTATTTTACAAGGAAGTAAACAATGGCCAGGATGGCACGCGTAGTGGTACCAAGTTATCCTCATCATGTAACTCAGCGCGGTAATCGACGGCTGAAGACATTTTTCTGTGAAGATGACTATCGCTACTACATTGACCTCATGTCTGAGTTCTCCAGGCAATCAGGAACCGAAGTATGGGCTTATTGCCTGATGCCCAAGCAAGTTCATCTGGTGACAGGAATATATGGGTGTCCTTTTTATTTCGCTGATTCAGTCCAAGCCATCCATGAATAAGCTGTATTCCACGGGACGCGTCCATGGGGCTGGCAACATATACCTTGAATGATTTTTGATTCTCTGTCTCCAGGGTGTTGTATTCACCCTGCTGTGCAGTATAAGCAGGTGCCGACAGCAGCATAAGTACAGCGATAAATATATTGGGAATTAATTTCATGTGATTCATGGTGTTTTCCTCTGATTAACTGTTCCGATTTATATCGAGATGAGTTCTTATGTTTCGAAAGGCCCCTTATAGCTGGGATACATAATCCCAGTAATGCTGTTTGTTTAAGTCAGTTCTCGTCTTACCGCACTTATCGACATTAACAAGCATACGGGGGCCTGTTTCGTTGACTTCATAAATGTGGGTAAACCAGCTTTTACACCCGCTGCGCTGTGTCGACGTAAAGGTGACATGAAGACTCTTCCCGTCATAGGCACCGCCACTGACCTCCCATGCGAAACCGCCGAGTGATTTACCACCCACCACTTTGCCATCGGTAACATGGATTTCATGTTTGACCTGGTTAGAATGATATTTCAGTACCATGGTCTCACTGGCAGCACTCATATGACTGAAGGTGATAACTGCCGTTGTCAGTATAATTTTCGTGATGTTTATCATTGTCTAATCCTCTTCTGTTTAATAATCTGTTTTTGTCTGTGTATGTTTGTTAGTTGCGTTTTTCCGCATTACTCTGGCGAAATGAAATATTGGACTTCAAAGGTGAATTCGGTCGGGTTTGACTGGAACATCATATGACCGGCATCTGCAATGGTGACCTTGCTGACCTCGGCCATGCAGGGCTCTAGTGCTGAATGCATGCTGCGATAACGTGAGGCGCTGCGGTCACCGGTAACCAGTAGTACCGGAGCTGTGATGCCGGAAGCATTCGCACAAGTAAACAGTGTTTCAATGTCCTGCTGCATGCTGGTTAGTGTCCAGCTGTTATCACGCAGTACGTTACGTATCTTATCCGGAGTTTTATCCCAGACATCCGAACCGGCAACAAAGTTGACAAACTCCTTGAGAGCACTTTCGGTATCTCCAGCGCGGTAATGTTTCATGATGTCAGTGATCAACTCACTGCGGACTTTTTCTGCTGCCTGAAGGTCAGCATCTTCCGGCAGCATTGAAGCAAGTGGTGACGGGTCTGCGAGTATCAGCCTGCTGGCAAGTTGCGGGTGTTGACTGGCCATCAGCATTGCCACCGCAGCGCCGCGTGAATGGCCGATGATGAATGCCGGACCGAGATTTAATTTCTCGATGAATGCCGCTATGTCATCAGCGTGCTGCTGCAATGATATTTCGCCTTCCTTGCCATCCCACTTCTCGGGATAGTAGTGCCGTAGACTAAGAGAGATAGCGCGATTCGTTTCACTGAAATCGTCAAGTAACGGCAGCCAGGTACGGTAATCACTCAGAGAGCCATGTACGAAGATCACAGGTGTACCGCTGCCCCGCTCTACATACGACATGTCGTAACCGTTTACCTGAACAGTTTTCACCTCTGACGGCAGTTCGTCAGCAAGGAGTGTATGGTGCTGGATAAACAAAAATCCGCAGCCTAGCCAAAAAATATAGAGTAAGTTTTTCATCATTTTCATCCTCATTATTGTTTCAATTTAATTCTGATAAATGTCATTAACGTCACCGAGATATCCTTTCGGGTTGCGTGATGGAGCACCACGGGTCGCTGTGAAAGTGATGTTGATGAATATTGTGAAAGAAGTCTCGACTGAAGAACGAGGGAAGTACGACGGAAAAACTACGGAAGAATTGTCCACGAAAATACAAAGAGTTACATTATCTCTCGGTATGATTTATGATCGTCTTGTGTAGCCATTATTTATGTGAGAGGCCCATAGATTTGCAGCAATCTGGTAAAAATCCGTTTTCTATCGATGAATGGTGGGTATCACCGTCAGAAGGATTGATCAAAAAAGGCGATGACATTGTCCATCTCGAACCGAAAGTGATGGAGATTCTTGTATACCTGGCCTCGAGACAGGGCGAAGTGGTTACCCGGGATGAGATTGAAAGGGATGTCTGGCATGGTGCACTGATCAGTTACGACGCCATCACCGGCACCGTGATAAAACTGCGAAAGGCCTTTCAGGACAGCGCAAAAAAACCGGCTATTATCGCCACCATCCCCAAGCGTGGATACCAGTTAATCGCGCCCGTTCAATACACCGAAAATGACAGTTATTCGTCTCAGCCAGAACTGCCAGAAAAGAAATCCCGCCAGTCTAATTCATGGCTCCCGCTGATTGCAGTGTTCGCAATAAGCATCACCGTTATTGCTTTATTCTGGTTACGTACACCAGAGTCGGTCGACAAGACGGATAGCCAGCCGCCTGACGTGCCACCGACTTCGATTGTTGTTCTCCCTTTAGACAAACTGAGTAATTACCCGAATCATGAGTACCTTGCAGATGGCATAACAGAAGACATCACCACCGATCTGTCAAACCTGTCCAATCTACTTGTTATCTCCAGCAGTGCATCGAATGCCTATAAGGGTACGAAGGTAAACCCGCAGG
>JBLYYR010000114.1:0-4911 GCA_048550195.1 Arenicellales bacterium | reverse complement strand
GGTAAACGAGGCGGCCGGATCGATACGGCCCTTCTCGTTGTTAAACTTCCAGTAGGTCAGGCCACCACGGTATTTTTCGTTGAATTCCTCTAGCGGCACGAAGTCGTCACCATAAGGCGCCGCATACTGCGCCGCTTCCATGACATACTCTGTGTTCGGGGTTACAAAGGCACCACCATGAGCGGATTTAAACAGTGGATTGACGACGATCTGTTTGGTCTCGAAATCGTGCAGATCCACAACGGCTATGCGCGGATTGGCCTTGTCATTGATAAACACAAAACGGCCATCGTAGTCACCATCCGTCTCGGAAATTGCCGGATGGTGGGTATCACCGAAGGTCAGGTCCTTGCCCATGATGCGGCCCTGGGCCAGCACTTCCTTGGATTCGTCATCGAAACCATAGCCCTGCCAGGGTTCCGGCGTAAATACAGCGACGTACTTCAGTATGCGCATGGACGGGATGCCATACACAATTAGCTGGCCGCTCTGCCCACCCGAGCTGAACACCATGTACTCATCACGTCCACCCGTAGGTGTGTAGGTTTTTGCAGCAGCGAGCACATCTTTTTGTGTCAGGCCACGGTCTTTCATTACTTGCTCGAGAGATTTGGCTGACCAGGCGCTAGTCGTTAAAGACATGCCCAGTAATAGCCCCGTGCCTAAGGTGAGAGCACGTTTGGTAAAGGTCTTCATGATTATTATCCCCATTATGGATGTCGAAGGTATTTTTGTTGTTTCAAATCGCTGCTGAAATGGAGAATCCCTCCCCATTAGCACAGAACAATACGCCTAAGTAATGCCGGAAAAATTGACATACATCAAGTTACTGCGTCTTTTTGTCGCAGGCAGGGTATTTTTTAACTAAAAAGGCAGAAAATCATGATATCAGCACAGCAGGAAAACAGATTTGTAACGACCGATTCTCCGCTTTCCTTGTCCTCACACATAAGGTAGCGTTACGGCACCATGCAGACAGACACATTAATATGATTAGCGGGTTGGTAAAAAATACCTTGAACACGGGGTCGATGACCCTGATATCCCGTATTTCCGGGCTGATACGTGACATTGTGCTGGCAACCTCATTTGGTGCAAGCCTGGCAGCGGATGCTTTTTATGTTGCCTTCCGTATACCCAATTTCTTTCGCAGAATTTTTGGTGAGGGGGCGTTTTCTCAGGCTTTTGTACCGGTATTAAGTGAATACCGCAACCGGAGTGATGAGGCGGCGATTCGACTGTTTATCAGCCATATGTCAGCGTCACTGGGCCTGATTCTTCTGTTAGTTGTTCTACTTGGGATGCTGGCCTCATCGGCGATCGTAATGGTGCTTGCTCCGGGTTTTATAGACGAGCCCGAGAAGTTTGCAACCACGGTGAGCATGCTGCGGATATGCTTTCCATATCTACTTTTTATCTCGCTGGTAGCGATGTCTGCCGGTATCATGAATGCCTACCATCATTTTACAATACCTGCATTTACGCCTGTGTTGCTGAACCTGTGCATGATTGCAGCCGCGCTGATACTGGCGCCTCTAATGGATGGTTCCGCAATTGCACTGGCCTGGGGTGTGCTGGTCGCGGGTTTCGTGCAGTTATTCTTTCAGTTCCCCAAGTTGCGTCAAATGAATCTACTGGTATGGCCCCGCATCAACTGGCAGGATGAAGGGGTACGCAAGGTTGGTAAATTGATGATTCCAGCCATCATCGGCAGTTCTGCCGCGCAGATTAGTCTGCTTATAAATACCATTCTGGCATCTTTTCTGGTTACCGGCAGCGTTACCTGGCTCTACTATTCAGACCGCCTGATGGAATTTCCATTAGGGATTTTCGGTATCGCCCTGGCCACGGTTATCCTGCCGGCTTTATCCGATACCCATCATTCCAGAAGCAAAGAAGAGTTTTCAGTATTGTTGGACTGGGCTTTGCGCTGGGCCGTGCTCATTGGCCTGCCGGCTGCCGTAGCACTGGTCCTGTTATCCGAGGCGCTGCTTGCAACATTGTTCCAGTACCGGGCATTTACAGCCTGGGATGTTGCGATGGCGAGCAAAAGCCTGATTGCTTTTTCTCTGGGGCTGCCTGGCCTGATTTTGATTAAGGTACTGGCACCAGGCTTCTATGCCCGCCAGGACACTCGTACACCGGCCAGGATTTCAGTGATTTCGGTTGGCGTGAATATTGTTTTTAGCCTGCTGCTGATAAAGCCGCTTGCTCATACGGGTCTGGCACTGGCATTGACAATATCAGCTTATGTCAATTCCGGGCTGCTGTATTACGCTTTACGCAAGCAGGGTATTTTTCATCTGCAGCCAGGATGGCCGCTTTTTCTGGCTAAGGTGCTTTTCGCAAGCATTGGTATGGGGATGGTGTTGCATTATGGGGCAGGAGATCTTCAGCTATGGATAAGTGCCGGCTTACTTGAACGTATCAGTCGATTGACTATTCTTATTGTGATCGGAGTCGTGATATATTTTTCACTGGCATTCATTTTTAACATACCAATAAAGGCAATGTTAAAGTCAGCCCAGGGAACCACTGATTAGATGTACGAACTTGACAGTCACTTTGTGGCGCAAATTTTTCCACTGAATGAGGGCAGGGTGTTTACTCTTTCTGAGGCGAGAGCACTGATGCCTCTGATTGTGAAAATAACCACGGCGGCGCATAAAAAGCTGGAACCCTTAAGGGCACAGCTGCAGACTACATTGTACGCTGATGCTGATTCAGTCAGCACAGTAGAGTCAGCCTATCGTAAAGTAGTACAGGGCTGGATAGCTAAACTGCAACGTCTGGGCGTTACCGCCAGTAATCTCTGGGTGGTACATTTTGATACTGGTGATGGACACCTGTGCTGGCGCTTTCCGGAGCTGCATCTAACACATTTTCATCTGTACGAAGATTGCGAGAAGGGTCGGCGATCTGTTGATGAATATCTGGAATTGTTTCAACCGGACTGGGGTTGAAACGAAGTTTCAGGTGAAAAGTTCCAGGCCCCGGGTCTCGCAGAGGAATGCCATAATAAATCAGAGGTTCCCTGGAATACTTCCGTACGACTGCATAAAATTGTCTACCACCTAAACAAAATCAATAGTCATTATCATGAAAAAGTTGTTCGTAGCAGTAATACTTATCCTTTCGAGTAATACAGCACAGGCTGTATCCTATGATGAACAGAAATTTCTTTACTTGACCATGCATAGCAGCATTCTGCTTATGTTATGCCATTACCCTGATGCAGGCTGGGAATTAGTAGATATTGTCAAAACCTTCGGTGATCAAGCTGGGTATACTGATCAACAACTGGGTCAACTCCATAAAAAAATTATGGCGCAAGTCACTTTTAAACTTCAATTACAAGGAGGTTTGAGAGATGTCGATTGTGATAACGCAGTTAACTTTCACGCCTATGTGACGAGATCTGATTTGGGTGATAAGAGCCAAAGCAGGCCTTTCTCTTCACCCGATCCAACTGAATAAAAAAAGTCTGCTCACGATACATGGCGGACAAAAATGAAGAAATCACAATACCACTTAGATTTCTCCTAAGCGGACATTTTCGATAAAATTTTGAACCGGCGCTTGTGGCCGTTAGCCGACCTTTAGAGAATTGAATCCCCACTGCAGTCATATTGAATTTGTCGAGTGAAACTATCTCAAGAAGAATCGGCTTTTAGTACAGGGTGGAATAAATTCATATCTGTTAAGGGCACCTCTATTAATTATGGATAGATCAGATTGCATGCAAGATTGTTCATATCAAGGCAAGAATTGCACGTAGTAGCAAGCTATTGTGAGGATTCTTAACGCAGAGATGAACGACTTTGGATGTGAGATGAATATTCATGAATTAATAGAGGTGTCCTTAAGCAAATAATGCAGGACTAGTGCCTTTAGTGTGATTGAAACTTTCTCTTTGCCGGTGGCCCACCCTTTGTTGCTGGTACAGTGCCAGGAGATACTATTTGACCGCTTTCATCCGCCAATAGGGCAAACCGTCATGACTAGCTTTTTTAAGCAAAGTACGTTCGCAGGCCGCTTCTCCAGTGTGAAGCAGTTGGGTCAGATCTTCTATAACCTCAGGACTGAAGAGGTGATAAAGGTGACCGGAAATTCTTCGTGTATTAATATCAGAAATATCTATGGTTTCAACTCCTTCAAGAATCTTCAGGTCGTCCCCAGCCTGACCGAGACGGGGATGACCATGAACTTCTTGCGACACTCTTAAGGCACTATCATTCGCTGATACGTAGACGGTAATACGGTTCACGGATCCTTTGATAACGGGTACTTCCTGGCGAAATATTTCGGTGTCGATGTCAGGTGCAATCAGAACCAGCTCGTTGAGAATTACAGTTGCAGGCTTGTTGTATGACAGGCGAGCCAAAGCCTGCATTGCCCCTCGTGCTCCCAGGCTGTGAGCCACCACATCTACTTTACAGCTTCCTGCCCGCTTGGCGACTTCCTCGATGAATTGAGCAATGTGCGGGACACTCCAGACCAGATCGGCCTCATCCCAGGTGTATTTAAGCATATTGCGTTCTGCCGGCCAGCTGAAAAGAAGCAGCCGGTCATGCAGGCCTAGAGCCTGCTGAAAAATTGCACTTCTTCTGCAGCTTTTCTCAAAGTCGATGTTGTAACCATGTATATAGATGATAATGTTTCCAATGTTCTTTTGCGGAAACTGAGCAATCTCGCTATACAGCTTATTTAACTCTACTTCCTGTAAATTGGTCAGCTCGATTGCTTCATCGGGTATATAGAATGGGACTGACCTGGCAATCTCATCAAGACCCCAGATCGGTGAGAAAGAAACAGTGCAGATGCCAGCATGTAATTGTCCACGTGACCCTCCGTAATAATCCGAAGGCACAGAGCTATTTGTCCTGTTCCTTAACGTGACATAAGGTACCG
>JBLYYR010000113.1:0-3459 GCA_048550195.1 Arenicellales bacterium | reverse complement strand
GGCTAATTCATAACCATCAAGACGCGGCCGGTCGTAATCACCGATAATGATGTTCAGTCTATTATCTTTATAAAACACCCGACCGGCTACAAAATAACGGTTTGGTTTTAAGACACGAGCTCTAGGAACGCTTCTTTCCATAGCGAAAATGATATCCTGACGCGGCTTTGCATTTTTTAAACCTTCCGTGAGATACCGGCTCAGGATGTCTCTCTGCGCAACGGTGAAAACGGGTTTGAAAGCCTCCTTGCTGGTATGACCATGCTTTTCCTGAATTCTTAGCGAATCCAGGCTTGCCTTTATCTCATTGGCTTCCAATGCTACCGGGTGATCATTTGGACCATTAACGGACGAATCCTGATCAATGAATTTCAAGAACTCATTACTGCTTGCCTGCCAGATAACATCTTTTGCAAAAGCAGAGCAATTACAGAATATAGGAAAGATTAAAACTAAGGCGGTGACGTGGTTCTTCAATGTATTCATTTTATGATCAGGATTAATTGTTTGCTCGGAAGCTTAGAGGTTGACTTGCCTGAGAAGTCTACAGCAAAGCTGCAAAAGCTTACAACAAAAGGAGCCGGGCCCACTCTGTGACTTGTGAGACGCTCAACCGCGATGGTGCAAAACCGGCCGCTCTGATAAGACGGCATCCGTCGACAGCGAAGCGGCTGAGACCGAAACATTGAAGTGTCCCGTAGATGGGGCATATTGATGCTGTGGTGGCCATTTAATGCAACACATAGGCCTCTACGCCAGTCCATGATGCAACTGTCGACAAGTCAGATGAAGGGGAAACAACAGACCTCTGAACCGTCGAACCGGGAAACTGACTTCGGAACTCTGTGCCGAAGTTTCTGCTGCATTGACAAATCATACAGCTGGACTATGGTTAATTAACAGGCTGTTGCACCCAATTCTAGATTGTTTTCTTGTGAGTCCAGACATGCGTTCGATAAGAATTAGCGTTGTGAGGGGGGTAATTCCGTAAACATGATCGAGTAATAAGGAGGCAACAGACATGAACAAACACGCACTATCACAGGGAGTAGGTATGGTCGCCGCATTGACCATGCTACTAGCTCCCCAGGCGGTAATGGCTGAGGGCAGCTTGACTATCTCAGGCTGGATCAACGAAGGAATGACATATTGGGACGATGGTGATGACTCAGATGCTGCCCAGCTCTCTGACAACGGCACGACTCTAGGCAGTCGTATTGTCTTCTCCGGTACCTATAAACCGCCAAAAACTGATCTGAACGCGGGTTTCGAAGTGATTCTCGAACCATTATCCGGAACGTCTAACTTTGCTGGTGGTGGCCAAATCACACCATTGCTTTTTGCCAACCAGGATAACCTTGACACCTTCAACGGTGGTGATATCGGCGCGCTTGCACACAACCTCTATGTTGGTGGTGGCTGGGGCAAGATAACGCTCGGTCTGCAAAGCATGCCTACAGATAACATAGCGGTGCTTCAAGATCCTTCACTGACCATCTGGTCCGGCATCTCCCCTGTATTCCGTGGCAATGGCTTCTTCATCAGAGGCGTAGAAGAAAACAATCCAGCGACAGGGAGTCCAGTTCCCAACACTTGGGGGTCTTTTCTTCAGTGCCTGACCACACCTGGTTTGGGTATCGGAATCGACTGCAACGGCGTATATCGTAATGGTGCTCGCTATGACCTGCCTACCTTTGCTAATGTGAGTATGGCTATTGGCTATGCCAATGACTCGGTCTACGATATCGCACTCAAATATGATCCTACATTCGATAATTTCAATGTTAAATTCGGCATGGGTTATGCGATCAATAATGATGGCGGGACCAATGTTAACGCGAATGATTCTGAAGTCTTTCAAACGCAGTTGGGTGTACTGCATAACGGGACCGGGCTGTTTGGCGTGGCCACCTATCAATATGAAAAAGCCGATAATGCGGACTCAGGTACAGGCGATGATACCGATGCTTATTATTTCAAGGCAGGTATCCAGAAATCCTGGTTTGGATTTGGTGATTCGTCTATATACGCCGATTACGGCTTGTACAATGACCAATACGGTGCCGCTGCAGATGACTTGGGTAACCCAACCGGCGTCAGTGGCTCTGAAGTGGAGCATATCGGTGTAGGTGTGGTGCAAAGTATTGGCAGCAGGCTGAGGATTTATGGTAAGTGGGCGAGGCTTAGCCTTGATGTAAATGGTAACGCGAATGCTAGAGCAATATACGATAATGCAGATGATCTGAACATGGTTACTGTTGCCGGGGTCTTTTTCTTCTGAGGATTGCTTGAGACCCACGAAGTTTTGCTGTATCGGTAAGAAAGGTCTCTGAGGAGGCCTTTCTTATGTGAGCCGGTAATGGCGCAGGCAGTGTCGTCTAGCCCGCGATGGTCTGCCCCAAGACCACTGCTGAACGCCGATCTCTACTGTGCCATGGCCGGCGAGAATGGCATACCCGCTTGACAGTGCGCGTGGTGTGACAACAGGAAGCAGGTCATGGTGCGCGATGAAAAACAGGGCTTGAGGATGCTCGCGGACAGCGAGACCCTTCAAGACTGGCGTGGTCTGGCGCTGAAGCTGGAAGCAGAGGTACAAAAGGTCATGATCGGCCAGGAGCGGGCCATTCGACTTCTGAATATCGCCGTATTCGCACGCGGCCACGTGCTGCTCGCCTACGTCGCTGTGCCAAGCTCCAGGTCCAGCCCGCATGTCTGACGTGGAATCACTTCTGGCGGCAAGCAATCGCATGGCGTCGATCTAAACCACGGGCTTGCCTTACTTGACTTTGTCGTTGCTTTTTTTGGCCGGTTGATCCGCTTCGGCGATCAGGTGAGACCATCCCCGATACGCAGACAGGTGAGCAGGGACATTATGGACACGAATAATATCCACACCCTGTTCGCAGAGTTTGAGAGAGGCGCCGATGGTTGCCAGATCCTTGTCGTGTTCTTCAAGAGAAGCAAAACTCTTCATGAAGGATTTGCGCGAATGCCCGATTAATACGCGCAGACCGTGTTGCCTGAAGCGACTGGCGTGGCGCAACAGTTCCAGGGATTGCAGAGCGTCTTTACCGAAGCCGATGCCGGGGTCGAAGATGATCCTGTTCAGGTCCAGATTCGCCTTGTCCCAGGCCTCGATCTGTTCAAGCAGCCACTTTTCGACTTCCTCACAAGGATCACGATCCGCCGGCAAGGTGATACCACGATCGGCGGGCAGGGTGAGTTGATGCATGGCTATCCATTGCTTGTCACTGGATCTTGCCAGCTCGATCATCGCAGCTGAGGTGAGTCCACTGACGTCGTTGATAATATCCACACCGGCGTCCAGGGCCTTTGCGGCGACTTCCGGGTGGTAGGTATCTACGCTCAGGAGTGGCGATATCAGAGCCTTCTTATACTTGCCGACGAGATGCTCCAGGATCGGCTCAAGACGCGACCATTCATCGCCTGGCCCCAGCG
>JBLYYR010000112.1:0-9229 GCA_048550195.1 Arenicellales bacterium | reverse complement strand
TATTGGGTATCTTATTTTCCTGCAAATATACGCCGGATGATTCAATTGTACAGAAAAGAACCTGCACCGCAACTCTGGATACTGGCCTGGTATTTGATTGAGTATCGTCAGATTATTGCAGACCAACGTTAACCATATTGTAAGAGATCGTTCGCTAACCGGGTTAGTTTCGCGAACGGCAGCTTTGGGTGGTGGATTCAACTGGTCAACCCGACATTTTATAATTAGACTTTCAAGTCAGGGTGTTATAAATATCTCCTGTTGAAAACACTGTGGTTGTTACTGATTTTTATTTTTTGCCGGCCACATCTCGATAGTGGCCATTCGTATAGGGTTTTGTCAGGACAAATTTGAACCAGGTTTTACTTATATCAGTTCAAGTCTGAAGGGCACTTCTATTAATTCTGGATAGATCAGATTCTATTCCAAATCGTTCATATCAAGGCAAGGGTCGTACGCAATAGCTGGCTATTGCGAAGATTCTTAACGCAGAAAGGGACGATTTGGGATGGAAGATGAACATTCATGGATTAATAGAGGTGCCCTGAATCTTTACAAGTCAAAATTTGTATCCCCTTTCGTCTTTCACCTTGAACTTGTAGTGTAGAATCTCTAAGCTTTCTTCTGAAGGCCATATTCATAAAGCTCTTTCTTCCTGGCTCCTGACATCCGCGCAGCAAGGTTTGCGGCCTGTGATACAGACAACTCCGTTAGCAGGACATTCATCATTGATCTTCCCTGTTCAATATTTTTATCAGGCTTTGCTTTTGCACCGGCTATAACGACGACAAATTCTCCGCGGCCTGCATTTTCATCCTGCGCCATGGCCAGTAAAACTTCCACGAGCGTTCCCCGGTAGAGTGATTCGAAACGCTTGGTCAGCTCCCTGCCTACAGTACAGGGGCGCGAGTCACCAAAGGCATTTTCCATATCCTGTAGAGAATCACGGATACGATGGGATGATTCATAGAATACCAGAGTGCGGGATTCTGTTACCAGGGATTCAAGCTGCTTGCGTCGTGCCGCGGACTTTGAAGACAGGAAACCTTCAAAGCAGAACCGCTCTACGGGTTGTCCTGCTACTGAGAGCATAGTACTGACAGCACTGGGGCCAGGCATGGGAACAGGCTGCAGACCTGCTTCGTGTACAGCTTGCACCAGACGGGAACCCGGATCAGAAATCAACGGCGTCCCTGCATCACTAATCAGCGCAACGGAGCTGCCGGCCTGCAATAAGCCGATGATTTGTTCAATCCTGGAGGATTCATTATGTTCATGCAGCGACAGCATCGCTGTCTTAATGCCATAATGCTGTAACAGCGTTTTACTATGGCGTGTATCTTCCGCAGCAATCAGATCGACAGATGCCAGAGTCTCTAGCGCACGATTTGTAATATCGGCGAGATTGCCAATAGGTGTCGCAACAACGTACAATTTCCCAGGTCTTTCAGCTTTGCCTGTTTTCATCATCCCTCGCTATAATCCCTCTTTTCCGGAAACAGTAAGATGGAATGATACCGTATAACAGGCTATGAACAAGTTTTGACTTGTTCAAAGCCTGTTAAATAAACCTTTATTAATTTGTGGATAACACCCTCCCTTGAAGCATTCAAAATCAATAATTCAACTTGTCGGCCTTATTAGCCTGGCACTCATCCTGTCTGCCTGCCAGTCAACACCGCCGACTTCACGTGCACCGGATACAACACCCCGGCCTGTCGTGATAGATAAGGAAATTGACACGCCAGAGAGGCCAATAGAGTCGGGCGATCAACTTTCATTGCCCGAGGAGTTCCCGCTAACCATCAGCAGCGATGATGTCAGGTTTCAGCAAGCTGCCTTATTGTTTCAATCGGGCAATCCCGGACTTGCTCTTGATATGCTGGATAGCATTAAAGACACACCTTTGAGCGCCGACCAGAGAACACGTATACGTATTTTACAGGCGACAATACTGCTGCAGGCAGGCGGCAGCCTGCAAGCAAGGAGAGTCCTCGCGGGGAACGCTGGCAGTTATCAGCCTGCAATACTTGCAACGTTTTATCTGATGCAGGCAAAGGCCGCCATGCTTCAGGCCGAGACGGCGGATGCACTAAATTCCCTGCTAATACGTGAGCAATTCCTGTCTGCAAATCAAGTGCTGGAAAATCAGCGCCTGATCTGGGATATGCTGATGATTTCAGACAGCCGGAAACTGTCAATAATTCAGCAGCAGGACATGTCTGCTGAACTGGCGGGCTGGCTTGAACTGGCAATGATAGTGAAGACAAATAGTTCCTATGCCTATGCAGGCACAGAACAGGCCATAAACAACTGGCGCATAAAAAACCTGTCACACCCTGCCAGAGCTGAACTACTTGATCAAATTACTGAAGAAGCCAGCCTGATGACGGCCCCAAAAAAAGTGGCTTTTCTGCTACCCTTAACTTCAGCCTATGAACCGGCAGCCAGCGCGATCCGGGATGGCTTCGAGGCTATAAACAATGAACAGGCCGCAGGCAGTCGCTATCAACTGCGCTTTTATGATTATGGCCGAGACGCAGATGCAGCAGTTCTGTACTACAATCAGGCCGTCAATGACGGTGCGGATATCATTATTGGACCACTGGGTCGCAAATCTATTGACAGCCTGCTGGCTGCAACTGAAATAAAGCTGCCCACACTTTTACTATCACCTCCTTCAAAGCAAAATACGACACAGCAGAAGCTTTTTCAGTTCAGCCTCTCCCAGGAGCTGGAAGCGCAACAAGCCGCCCAGCGAGCCTGGCTGGACGGGCACAGACAAGGTGTCATTCTATTTCCCCAAACATCCATCGGTCAGCGCATGGCAACTGCCTTTACTCAGCGCTTCACTGAACTGGGTGGCAAGATTGTCACTAGCGAAAGCTATACAGCAAAGGAAACAGATTTTTCACCTGCGGTTCGTCGCCTGCTGGGCGTAGACCGTAGTGAGCAGCGGATAGCTGAAATGAAAGCATTGCTCGGCAAAAACATTACTACCGAGGCCCGGCGCAGACAGGACATTGGCTTCATCTTTTTACCGGCGGCCAACCGTAATGCCCGCCTGATAAAACCGGTGCTGGACTTTTTCTATGCGCTGAATCTTCCGATCTATTCCTCGTCGCGGATATTTTCCGGCAAACCGGACCCTGCGAACGACAGGGACCTCGACGGAATAC
This sequence comes from Arenicellales bacterium, assembly GCA_048550195.1. Classification (GTDB taxonomy): domain Bacteria; phylum Pseudomonadota; class Gammaproteobacteria; order BMS3Bbin11; family BMS3Bbin11; genus BMS3Bbin11. Next base: position 6,050 of record JBLYYR010000112.1, on the reverse strand, counting down.
GCTTTCCTGATATGCCATGGATGATTGCGAGCAACGTTGAGCTAGAGTCATTGCGTACATTCCTGCAAGGTGCCTGGCCCAATAGAGACACCAGTTATAACAGGTTGTACGGGCTTGGTATGGACATTTTTAGCATACTGCCTCGTCTGCAAACAATGAGAGAAGGCACCTTATTGCACTACCAGGGACTTTCTGGAATTCTTAATGTTGATACAGACGGCATAGTCCACAGGCAAATGTTATGGGCCAGCTTCATCAAAGGCACACCCGCCCTGATCGACAGACAACCCACTTATCAAGGACGATTCAGTGAAAAAAAATACAAAACCATCCCTGCCATTGCACCTGCGGCGGGGCAATAAGGCCGAAGCACTAGCAGAAAAATATCTCATCAATCAGGGCTTAAATACAATTAAATGTAATTACCGCTGCAAGGCTGGCGAGATAGACATGCTGATGCAGGATGGAGACACTCTGGTCTTTATCGAAGTACGCTATCGCAGCAATCCATTTTTCGGTACTGCAGCTGAATCGATTACCCGGCAAAAAATTCATCGCATAAGGAAAACTGCTGAACATTTTCTGCTGACACACAAACAATATACACACCTGTTTAAGCGCTTTGACGTGATTGCGATCTCTGCCCAGACAGACAAACAGGAATTTTTATGGATCAAAGATGCATTCTGACTACCTCACTGATAAAGTATCAGCAGCAGTCTGAATGAACAAAGAGCCTGACTATGGAAATCTCTGAACGCGTCACCAATATTTTTACTACACATATCGAAACGGCTCAAGCCTCCCTGGAGGAACTTGTGACGGATATTGTTGATGCTGCCACATTAATAACCAATGCATTATTGACGGATCATAAAGTATTAAGCTGCGGCAATGGCGGCTCTGCCAGTGATGCCCAGCATTTTTCATCTGAACTGCTGAATCGCTTTGAGCGTGAACGCCCCGGTTTACCTGCAATCGCATTGACCACTGATGCATCCACAATCACATCAATCTCCAACGACTACACATTTGATGATATTTTCTCCAAGCAGGTCAGCGCTCTGGGGCAACAGGGTGACGTCCTGCTGGCTATTTCTACATCAGGCAACTCAGCAAATATACTACGGGCTGTGATGTCAGCGCATCAACGGCAAATGCGCTGTGTGGTACTCTCAGGCAATACCGGGGGCGATCTGGCAGGCATACTGGATGAAGATGACATATTCCTGTCAGTTCCGGCAAAATCAACGGCACGAATTCAGGAAATTCACATCATCATTATTCATTGCCTGTGTGACCTAATTGATACTCAACTTCTCGGGCCTGAATAGACCAGCTCAATACTGGAATGCAGCTTTTGACATAGCTGGAGCCATTCCCTGCGAACTGTGTCCTGTCTTGAACCATATCCAGGCTTCCTAAACGCTGAACCATATGAAACACTACACCAGAATTGAGAAAAAGATTCTTACTGAAACAGATGCTAACAGCCACCTGCTGGGCAGCCTTCCACGCCCCCTGGTGTTCACCAATGGCTGTTTTGACATCCTGCACCGGGGTCATGTCAGCTACCTTGAAGAAGCCGCACAACTGGGAAACTGCCTGCTAGTGGCAGTGAATACTGATGCATCGGTGCGCCGCCAGAACAAGGGAAGTGACCGGCCTGTCAACCCGCTGCCTGACAGGCTGGCATTACTTGCGGCCCTGCAAAGCGTAGACATCGTCATCCCCTTCGATGCAGAAACGCCACTGGAACTCATCCGCCTGCTAAAGCCTGATATTCTGGTCAAGGGCGGTGACTGGCCAGTGGAAGATATTGTCGGTGCGACAGAGGTAATTCAGCGTGGTGGCGAAGTTCATTCCATCCCATTTCGTTATCAACGCTCTACCAGCGACCTTCTCAAAAAGATTAGAAACTAATACTATGTTGCCTGAAGAAGCATCTGAAAAATCATCAAAAGATGCATCCAAAAGTCTGGATGATGATTTTCTCATTTCCCTGAAAACCTGCCTGCCATCTGAAAGACTGCTTCTGGATACGGCCGATTGCTGGGCCTACGGATTTGACAACTCCCGCAAACATACGCTACCACAGGCCGTCACCCTGCCGCTCACACATGATGATATTGTGGCTATAACGACATTATGCAATCGCTACAAAATCCCACTGACTGTCCGCGGGCGCGGCACCGGGACGACGGGTGGCTCAGTCCCGGTACAGGGTGGAGTGGTGATGTCGATGGAACAGATGAACCAGATCATTGAAATCGACGTCAGCAACAGGCTGATGCGTGTAGAGCCCGGTGTCACCAATCAGGCGGTTCAAGATTGTGCAGCTGAAAACGGTTTTTTCTGGGCACCCGATCCAGGCAGTGCCAGTGTCTGCACCGTTGGTGGCAACCTGGGCTTCAATGCCGCAGGCCCTCGAGCAGTAAAGTATGCCACTACACGTGAAAATACCCTCGGCCTGATTGCAGTTACCGCAGAAGGAGACACCCTTCATACCGGCGTAAAAACTACCAAAGGCGTGACAGGCTATGACCTGACACGTCTGCTGATTGGCAGCGAAGGGACACTGGCAATAGTAACCGAAGCCACGTTGAAGCTACTTCCCCTGCCACAGTCCAGAAGAACGCTTACCGCCTGTTACAACTCCATCCAGGGGGCAACCGATGCGATAGTGGCTATCATGAATCAGTCTCTGATACCTTCTGCGCTGGAATTTCTTGATCAGGCTTCTATCAAGCTGGTAAAAAATCAACCTGGCATCCATGTTCCCGATGCAGCTGCTGCACTGCTGCTGATAGAAGTGGATGGTCTGGAAACTGAAATGCCCAATGCAATCAAACAGGTCAGTAATGCTGCCTGCAATTCATCCTTGCTTGAGATACATCATTCAGATTCTGCGAATGACGCAAAGAAAACATGGGCCACACGCAAGGCCCTGTCACCTGTACTGCGGAAAATAGCGCCAAACAAACTAAACGAAGATGTCGTCGTGCCAGTTGCCAGCATCCCTGCATTGCTGCAGGGACTGCAAAGACTTAGTGAGAAATACGGCATCCCTATCGTCAACTTTGGTCATGCGGGTAATGGCAATATTCATGTAAATCTACTCTACGACACGCAGAATGTTGAGCAGTCTGCGCAGGCCATGCCCTGTCTATCAGCCGTCTTTGAACTGGTTCTTGGTCTCGGTGGCACGCTGTCAGGTGAGCACGGCATCGGCACTGAAAAAAAGGACTATATAGCACTTGAAATTGATCAGGTCAGTCTGAAATGGATGAAGAAGCTGAAAACCCTGTTCGATCCGAATAACATACTTAACCCCGGCAAGGTGTTCCCTTGACAGGCCGCATCGCCTATTATTACAGCCATTAAACAAACATACGCATCCTCTGCCTGGATGTGTAATAAATATAGCTGCGCTGCAGCTTCCATGGTATCGCATTTTGCAGGAAGAAACTGACAATCAGAATTACCCGGATATCCCCGGATATAAAATCCTATCAGAGCTGGGTCGAGGTGGTATTGCGACAGTTTACCTTGCGGTACAGGAGTCGCTCGATCGTCAGGTTGCCCTCAAAGTCATGTCGCCGCTGCTGGCGATGGAACCTGATTATGCCGAACGTTTCATCAGGGAAGGACGTACGGTTGCCCAGTTAAGCCATTCCAACATCATAACGGTCTACGATATTGGTCTGCAGAAACACCAGTTGTTCATCGCCATGGAATATATTTCCGGTGGCAACATGCGTACATACATGCAGGATCACCAAAATGACCCGGAGTGGGCATTAAGCATCGCAGGACAGATAGCACTGGCGCTGGGTTACGCGCATACCGTTGGCATTGTACATCGTGATGTAAAACCAGAAAATATCCTGTTTCGTGAAAATGGTTCTGCAGTACTGACTGATTTTGGTATAGCCAAAACTATCACCTCCAACACTAACCTGACGCGTGCCGGGACGATAATCGGTACACCGAAGTACATGAGCCCGGAGCAAACCGATGGATTAGGCAATGACCCACGCACAGATGTTTATTCCCTCGGCATCATACTATTCGAAATGCTGACCGGTAACGTCCCTTACGACAGCGAAAACAGCATGGCTGTTCTTTATGCCCATGTGCACGCTCCGATACCGGACTTACCCGATGAACTCAGCGATCTGCAACCGCTGCTGAATAACCTGCTAGCAAAAAAGGCAGAAGACAGATCTGAAGATTGCGATGAGCTGGCCGAGATAATCCGTATCACCCGTCGCGAACGGCATTACGCATTGAAAGATCCTTCCCGTATGCTGGAAGCCAACCTTACCCGTGAACTGAAGAAATCATCACTGGCAAATTATAAAGATACAAAAGAAAAACAGAGCTCTGAAAATGCTACATCACCCTGGAAAGAAAAGCTTGCCACATTCACTGACTACTTAGGGGGGGCCTTAAACAAGTCTGAAGGCGCTCAGGGTAATGAAAAAAAACGCTTGCCACTACTTGCTGCAGCCCTCATCAGCACCATCGCAGTAATTACAGTGGTATTGATGTGGAACGATGATTCTTCTGATTCTGCCGATACCCCTGAGATCAGTCATCTGGCAGAAACGGACTCAGGTCGAATTGAACTGACAACAGCCGAACAAAATGAGTCATCAGAAACCCTTGCATCACCCGACATATCCACAACACCAGATAAACCATCGATTGCTGACGATGAAATAAAAAAAGAAATTTCTGCTTTAGCTGAACTGCAATCCATTCCCAACGACAGTGAATCTGAAATTGGTGAGATAACTGCCGAAACGGACATCAAGCCGGAAGCTGGAAGCCAGACAGCGCTGCTGATCTCCCGTTTCCTGGCAGATGAGTCAAATGATGAACTGGTCAAGCAGCATCAGGCCATTGCCCCTGTCACTAACGAAGTGAAGAAACCACCTGTTCTCTCAGACACACAGAGAAAAATAAACGCCCTGCTCGCCGAAGCGCGGGCCGCGATCAAGGAAGGACATATTAGCAGCCCGAAAGATGCCAACGCCATCGCTCATTATAAGCAGGTGCTGGAACTTTCCCCTCGAAACAAACGTGCGCTGCGCGGGCTGACAGTCAGCGGCGATCTGATAGCTGAAAACGCAAGAGAAAAATATAATTCGGATAACACGGATTTAGCACTGCAGCAAGTTAATGCGGCGCTGCTTATACTTCCTGATCATGAAAATCTGCTGTCTCTGAAACAGACTATAGAGACCTCATTCAACCCCAATAGCAGTTATGCAAAAGCAGAGAAACTGTATCGAGGGGTAGATGGTCCTCGAAGCAGTACGCGTGCGGCATTCTATTACAAAAAAGCCGCTGAACTCGGGCACATACAGGCAATGAATGACATTGGCGTTGCCTATGCTGATGGAGACGGCATCCGCCGCAATGACAAACAGGCAATGAAGTGGTTTAAGAAATCCGCTCAATTGGGCAACAGTGAAGCAATGTACAACCTCGCCCTGGGATATCATTTCAGTAGTCTCCACGATGCTGAAAAAGCGTTGCCGTGGGTAATGCAGTCTGTCGAGAAAAAATACCGCCCCGCCTACATGCTGATTGGCTGGATGACAACAACCGGTACAGGCACTTCAGCTAACAGGGTAAGTGCAATTCGCTGGGATTTAAAAGGCATGGTCAACCCTATCAGTTCAGAACTGCATTCCCAATATCGTATTCCGAAGGAATGGCAGGATAAATTTATGATCCAATACAAAAAATCGACCAATACCGGGCCCTGACGGGTATTTTTTTGTGTTGGTGTAGGTGTTTGGGTGGTTTTCTTTTTTGTTCGATTTCTTGAATTGATATGAGTTTTTCGTCCTTCATGGACGAGTTCATTTCTTTTATACGGATAAAAGAAACAGAACCAAAGAAAAGCCGCCCCGTTGTGTTGGCCTACGGCTGCTCTGCGCGCTTCAGTCTGAACCGGGCACGGTGAACTCGCTGCGCTCAGACATGCACCGCGCTAATCCGGTCCAGCCTTCCAGTGCTCGACAACCCAAAAGGGG